>NZ_JBAQZB010000098.1:0-9189 GCF_049790535.1 Legionella sp. | reverse complement strand
AATAAAGACAACATATTCACTTGACAGGTGGTGTGCGCATAAATCCACGCCTTAATTCGCGTATCCTTCGGTTTATTCGGATGAAAATACTGAAACAATTGCTGCGGTGGCGAATTGGACTCAATGCGCCAGAAACACACCTCATTTGGATTCACTCCTTGGTAGATTATCTGCAATAAATCTTCGGGAGTAGGCACTTTTCGCTTTTGTTCCACTTCATTAATCGTTCCGGCCTTATACAGATAAGGATATAAACTGCTGCGTGCAGAAGTACATGCAGGAATACGTGTCGCAGCGCGTTTAGTCCGCGCAACGCCCAGCTCATGCTCTTGTTTTTTTTGGTCTTCGAGTGCTTTTTGTTCTTTGGTTGCACATAAAGCAATCTCATCGTCATAAGACACTTTATTCGTTTGTAATACCGCTTTTAACTCCATAATTTCTGCATGAAGCGCTGTGGCAAGTTTTTGCATGCCCGAAGAAACCACCTTGAGTGGGGATGGCTCGTCCGGCTGCAAGCGGGTTCTAGGAAGAATTTCTGTTTGAAATTTCGGAAACTGGATTAACGCATCACTCTTTTCCCAAACCGCAGCCCAATGAATGTGTTCATATTCGCGCATCAGAGTCTCTGGTTTTTCTTTTAGAGTCGTGTGTCCCTTAAGGATGTTCAGTACCTCATCCAAGCTTCGTGTGCTCAAACAACAGGGTGAAACCAGAATTTCTTTGAGCCAATGAATGGACGTGTACTTTTTTCTTTCTGTTGTAAGCCACGCCAAAAGCCCATCAGGATCGTCGCTCGGAACGGGATTGTCTTGCTGTATCTGCTGGAGAAACTCAATCATTTGTTCGCACTTGTCGATTTGCCAATCGCGTAAAATGCCCGCCATTTGGTATGCCTTAAGTTCTACTTCAACCTGCTTGATTGGCTGTTTTGAAACGGGTTTACGTAAGAACAGTTCAGCAAACCGTAATTTTTCATCCTCGCTAAAATTAGTTTCATTCATCGCATGGAGAAAAATACGCTGGCCACATTCCAGTTGGTCCTCTTTACTCAGCAGAGGAAACCAATTCGGATCGTTTTCCCAAGGCTCTGGTTGTCCCTTTAGGTAGTGCTCTTTAAATTCTTTATGGCTCTGGATGATTTTGGTACAAATAGTAGCGAGTTGTTTATTTGTTGGCAGGATATCACTCATTGTTGTTTCTATCGACGTAAACCCGTCGATACACTGACGAATGCTTTCGCGTATTGCTTCTGCATTAGCGTTTGTCGGCAAAGTCGCATAAAATTCTTGAAACTCCGCATTAATTTCTTGTTTTAATTGGTCTATGTCCGCAACAAATTGTTTCATTGCGTTTAACGAATGATTATAACGCGCTATGGTATTAACGCCACCAAGTGAGTTCGCACGATACAAGCATTGCCGCGGTGGCGGGGTCAGCGTTAATAAAAATTGATTACTGTGTCGGTTCGCAGAGTATAAATGACTCATGAACTCGGTTAATTTAGAGGATAAACGATGAGGATTAGTGAGCGCTTTAGGAAGCTCTTCGGTGACGTGCTTAATTTTTAATAAATAAACTTTTGCATTTTCTAAATGATTAACACACCCAGTTAACTGAGTTAAGTACGTGTCTGCTTCCGTTTTAATCGTGTTAATGTCTGCAGCATCATACGCTATTTTTTCTTGCTCTTTCTTTTTCGGATTCAGAACATGCACTACGTCATGGCCAGTTTCATACCCCACTCGCAGCAAATGCAGAATCTCAAGAAACTCTTTTACTACGATCAACAATTCTATCATCGGTTGACTCTCCTTATGAGTAATTTATTCTTATTCCCAGCTACCAGGTCACAAAAGGCATCCATAACACCGCTTGATGATGCAGTCAAAAATAACTCGTTCTGACTACATGGAATATACCCTGTCCTGAAAAAAAACATAATGAAGTCTTTTTTTTGATAAATCAAGTTAAATATGTATGATTTATATGGGAAAATTAATATTTTTTTTATAAATCAAATAGTTATATGGTGGAAGCGAAAATCGAACCGCTACCACCTCTTTTAACTTGTTCATGAACTACAATCTAAGACCATGAAAAATCCCATCCAAATTCGAATACTAAGCTAGTTATATTAAATTCCAACTTAGTGGAGGGATGGTACCCGACATTCTGCTATTGGGTCAGTTGCTCCTCTATTATTTGAGAATCAATCTAAGCATGTCGCATAACCCAGAGTTCAAAATAAATAAGAGTTATTAAGTCAATATTACAAATATTAATTGTACCAATAACTTTTATTATGAAATAAGTTAAGTGTCTTAAAACCCCAAAAAAAAGCAATTACCTTAAAAAGGCAATTGCTTAACAATATCAAATAACCACTATTGAATAACGAATATCTTTAATCTAGAGTCCTTTCTCTTTGCCACTTGGTGGAGTGTAACTGTCATGGGTTAATACCTCTTTTGCAATTGCTTTCAAGGTTCCAGGAAGTGCATTCATCACCTTAGGATTATCTTTTAAGTAACGTACAATTTCTTCATTATCCTTCCCTTGAATATTGTTAAGTATGTTTGATGCCGGTAGCTTAAATATGGAACGTTGTTCTTGCCCCCATATAGCTAATGCATCCTTAAATTTATCAACGTACATATCGCAAGTGGTTTGATAGCTCTCAGCGAATTTATCTGCAGATTCAATTTGTTGCCGTGCATCTTCCATCCAGGATTTTACTACCAAATCCTCGATATTATTTAAAGTACGGTACAAACGGCTTTGTCCCCAAAAGTGGAGCCTTGGCAAAAATTGCTTCGCGGCAATTTGCACATCCTTTTGCATTAGCTCTTGCTTTATTCGACGTATCTCAGCCAAAGTATCATTATAAGTATTTAACCCAGCGCTCTGGCTTAAACCTTGTATCCTATGTTGAATGGATTGATAGCGTTCGCTATTTTTGATCCAGGTTTTTTCATAAACTGCTACTTGGGCTTGAATGCTACTTTTTAAATTTGTTTTTACACTGACTGCAGCAGTAATAGCATCCCTCGCTTTCCCGATAGAACTGAATTCTGCCATTATGTCCTTAATCTGCTGTTGTTGCAGTATAGATAAACCGCGATGAGCTTTCTTTTGTTGCTTTTGCAACAGCTTATTAATGTGTTGCTGGTAACAATCCAGACCGGCTTCAAATAATTTCTTATTGGTCTGCTCAGTAAATTTAGGTCCACGATTATCTGGTTTTTTGATAATGAAATCTCCATGGCGCAAAAACGTCATCAGAGCCACTCTTTCTAGCGGTTTCTTCTTCATGATATTGTTACGAATCCAGGTATTCTTATCCTCTTGCTTATAAAATTCTTCAACAATAGCAAGCTGTTCGGTAGTCATTCCGTCAGCTGTAATCTGCGCTAAGTTATTTTGCATAATACTTACTGCATGATCAGGAAGAAGCTGCCAATAATTTAAGAGACGTTCCAATGCCTGAGGGGTTAATGCAGCGATGTGCGCCTTAATTGAATCAAATGGTGTCTTAAATCGATTTTGATTTTCAAGAAAATTACCTACAGCACGCCGTGCAACTTCCTGGGCAGAGGGATCATCCATTTTAGCAATGACGGCGATTAATGGTTTTAAAGCCAGTAATTTATCCGCCTGAGCAGGATATTGTTCTGCAAGAAGCAATAATTGCGTCATCTCTTTAGGTGCAGCAAACTGAGCAACTCCCTTGGCATCAGCAAAAATAGTCTTGCCTTTCTTTAATAAATTTTGTACGGCAGGAAAAGTAATTTCTTGCACTTCCGAGGGTAACTCTTCATATTCTAGAGAACATAAATAATTGGCCCAAGGCAGAAAATCAGTATCACTGATTTTGCTTACATAACTAGGAAATGATTTGAAGAATAAAAATAATTTTTCCTTCTGTTTATCACTTATAAAGCTCAAGCGAACAGGAAGATTTGCATCTGCCTTAATTAATTGCTTGTCAAGTAATACCTTAAATCCTGCAAGATAAGCTTGTTTCTGGCCTTCCTCTAATTCGTTTTGATAATAGTCAGAATGTAAAGAGCTCACTACATCTTTGAAAGAAAGTAAATCAGTCGCATGCTCTGGGAAGCGATTGCATAAATACAATAAATAAGCCACATCCTTTTTATCATCAAATGCTTTTAGTTTATTCTCTAACTCATTAAAGCTTATTTTAGAAGGTATGGCTTTGAGTAAGTTCTTTATTCCTGCAATTTCCACATTTTTCAATTCATTGTTGGGTAAAAAGTAATCAGAAATTACTTCAAATGCCAGTAAATTTTCCGCATGCTCTGGGAAGTGTTCACACAGATACAACAACTTGGTCATTGTGCCTTTATTATCAAATGCTTGCAGTTTATTCTCTAAATCATTAAGACTTATTTTAGAAGGGATGGCGTTGAGTAATGCTCTTATTCCTGCAATACTCACCTCTTTGAATTCATCAACAGGTGAAAAATGTCTAACAATTATCTCAAGCGCCGATAAATTTGCTGCATGCTCTGGCAGATGACTGCACAGATACAATAAATCAGTCATTGCCTCTTTATCATCAAAGGCTTGCAGTATTTCCCCTAACTCATTAAGACTTATCTTGGAAGGTATGGCTTCGAGTAACGCGCTTATTCCTGAAATTTCCTCATTAATGAATTCATCCGTAGGTGAAAAATGCTTAATTATTACTTGAAGCTCTAGTAAATTTGCAGCATGCTTCCTGGGAATGTACTTGAACAAATACACCAAGGAAAGTAGTTTAGGCATTTCCCTATATTTAAGGAGTAACTCTTTTATCACATTAGGATCACAGGAGCTCAGCTCGCGCATTCCCTCAAATAAGCTCTTCTTATCCTCAAAACCTAAAAACTCAGTACTAGTTAAAAAGTCTGAAAAAAGTTCAAAAATCCTATCTAAAAGTACAGAATTTTGACCAACAAAAGATTCTTGCATCTGATGAACAATGTATTCATAAGCTCGAACTTTATCTCGTTTAGTAGCCTCAGCAGAACTTAAGGAATAGAGCACTTTTAAAAATTCTTGTGAAGCGGTGATTAGCTTTGGTTCTAATTGAGATATTATATGGAGCATAGAAACATACTCTTTACCTTCTGTTGCCAAATGAGTTTCAATCAGTGGTAAAAATTTTAGAAGCTGCGGACCTGCTTTTAAAAGATCTTCCCAAATCCTGTCCAGCTCCTCAATAGAGACGCGTGGTTTTTTATATTCAGCACTCATTTTCTCAATTAAAGTCTTCAAAATGACAAAGTGCTCAGGCGCTTTTAATGTTGCCGCAAGTTGTGCCAAATTTGCAAGCACCTGTTTAGGCTGTTTCGCTTTATTTAAAATAGCCTCATAGTCGCTTAAAAAGCGTTTACGCTGCTCTGGTTGATGCTCCATACTCTGTAAAAATTGCCTAAAGAGCAGCACATAAGTTTTTTCATCCTGTGATCCGACAAAAGTATCGAGGAATTTTTTAAGCCCTAAAATAATGCTCGCATCCAAAGAAACGATAGGTTTACCTGTTAAGCACCCTGACGGTAAGCTTATTAACGCATCGCGGGCTGAATGCTCCCAATAAGAAAGGCCACTCTTATTGCCTACACTAAAGTGAATTAAAGGAGTGGCCTTCGCAACACGTTCATCAACATCATCCAGCCCCTGCGCTACCAGATAAGAACGAGCCAAGTTACTTACGTCTGTAGGCATCCCTATCAACGCGTTTTGCACCTCGGAACTGAGTGTAACATCCAAAAGGTCTTGTTTCCCATCTGTAAGCTCTTCCAAATCCTCAACAAATTTTTTGTTTTTATCTGCTAAGGCAACCAGTTGATCTAAGAAACCATCAAAAGAAATGACTGTACTGTTGCGATAAATTGATAATAACGCCGTGAGTTGGATGCTATTTAAAGAAGACAAATATTTCGCCATCTGATTCCACTCATCCATTGATTCTGACAAACCATCTAATTTTAAGATAAGCCTGTATGCTTCAGCCATTAAACTCTCTTGAGCGCTTAATTTAGGCAACGCTCTATCCAATAAAAATTGCGGTTTTTCTGGTTGCTTAAAATGACAACGTATTTCCCCTACATCTTTAAACAAATAACCTAAACGATGATGAGCTTCCGTGTTTCTAGTAACAAAACCATAAAGTGCATCAATGCGATCATCAATATCCACATGCGCGGTTTGGATTTTCATCCATTCCTTTTCCAAATCATTTAAAAACGTCGCAAAGCCTTTAATTAAATCTTCTTTTTGTTCCACATCAGCGATACCAATTAAACGAATTCCTTCAGAAGAAATCATCGCCTTCGCTTCATGGTAAACCAAAGAGGGGTAATTATCTTGCGCGGCAATGAATTCCCGTAAACGTAGCAGCATATTAGATTTCGTTTCAGCGGGGATAGTATTTAATCCGCTTTTTAGATTGGGATTAAAAAAATCAGCCATTGTATGCATCGGATGGTGTGCATCAGTAGTAAGTTCCTTCATCACTTGCTTATATAAATCCTCATTAGCAACTAATATTTGACGTAACGATCCCAGCTCCTGGTCTATTTCTTTAACAATATAATATTGCAATACTTCACCTTCAGTGCCATTACGCGCTGTTCTCCCACCTTTTTGCCCCAAATCATTTTCATCATGAACGGAACCTAGCATCACCGTTTCAACCCCAACGTTATCCCCACGCCCAAATCCTGCAGCGATTAATACTACGCCATGCTCTTTTTGACCTAAATTAGAACCTTCCATGTGCGTTTTTTTCCTTAAAATAGTTGCAGGAGAATCGTGTGATTCATTGGTATAAGCAAGAAAATGATGCGCATATTCTTCATCTGTGAAAAACGGCTCCAACGCTTTAGTCATATAGTTAACTTCAGCATCAGTAGCGCAACACAACAAAATAGATTTTTTCTCAGCAATCCTTTTTTTAATGTCTCTGACCATAGACTGTAAGCGCTGATCTTCAGCTGTAAAAAATTCAGGCTTAGGCCACTTACGCAAATCTTTCTGATTCGTAGGCACCCGAAGCACAGCCGTATGGTGCACTTGATTCAATTCAAGTGCCTGTGAAGATGATACGGTTCCGGTAAATCCTTCCCAATGGCCAAAACAGCTTTTTAAGCGTTGCGAAAACACTTGGGAACTAATGATGTCACTTTCAGGATGCACATGATAATCCTGCGCCTCCCCATTCAGTTGCGCTTCAAAATTGAGACGCTCGGCCAGCAATTGATGTACCCCATGACTGAACGTAGATCCTACTGCGGTTTGCATGTCTTTTGTTAAAGGATAAATTTCCCGTAGAGAGAACTCCTCTTCACCAATTTTCACCTGTTCTAAACGCACGGTATAATTAATACCCACTTCTAAGCTTGCAGCTTCATGAGCCGATTGCAACCAACTCAACAGCATCATGGGGGTCAGCGACTCCAGGTAAATACGCCCCTCTTCCGAAGCCTGAATGCTGAGGAATTTAAAACATTCCTGCACTACCTGAGGAGTAATTGGCGTTTTCTTAGCTGGCAGATTATCGTAAAACATATTGATTCCACGATAAAACCAAGCCATTTCTTTAGGGGTAGTACCCGTATGCCGTGCATAGTTAAATTGAGTTTTTTGTCCTTCATAATACAAAAAGTCAAATTCATCACCCAAGGCCACATTTGTTGCTTTGTTTATCTCAATTGCAGTCCCTTGACTGGCTTGTTCATCGAGAAATAAAGACAAATCTCCAGGTGTGGTATAAACAATTTGTGCGTGTGCATAAGTGTCGTGTGATGAACGTGCATGAATATTGGCAGTAGTTAGTTGTAAGTAATCAAAAAATTGCTGATAATCCAATAAATCACGTTCTGCCAAGCTCCATTTTGCCGTACACACAGTCACTTTATCCCCTTTAGCAGCGTGTCGCGCGGCACGTAAAGCCACAAAGTTACTCTTTCCCTCCCCAGTCTTTAATTGCAAAATACTGGAAGGATCTTCAGCTAAAAGAACCTGAGTAGCGATCAAAGCAAACTGTTGTGCCAAATGAGGGTATTTGCCGGTGCTACGTCCTAAAGTTTCAAATAAAATGGCCCAAATTTGTATTTGCAAGCGCCCATTATCAGGTTGCAATTGCGCAGCTTCAGAACAATCACTAAATGCGCGTTGTAATTCTTCTTGCGTCATTTGGCTCAAAGGTTTAGTACCCTGCAATACCAAATCTTGCCCTTGTTCCAGCCGTTTTAAATATTGCAACATAAGTATTAATTTAGCCCCTGATGCAGGCGAAATTCGTTTATTTTCTTTACCACGAGTTACATAAGTTAATTTCAGCATCCGCTCTAAATCAAACTCACGCGTACTGGATAACTGTTGGTAGTCTTGACGAAATAATGCTTGCTCTTCAGTTAAAAATAAACTTAAAGCCTTGTCTAGAGGAACCTCATTGCTGTTTTTAATAAATGCTAGCACGTCACGCGTATCAGGAGCAGGTTTTCTTGGATAACACATCGCAATCATAGTTAACTCTTCGTTAGAAAGAGTAGCTAACTTCTCCTCTAATTTCAGTATTTTTGGGTGTGCGCCGTCTTTAAAATAATTCGTACGGGGCACAGTAGGATAAATATGTGAAGGAAAACTACTGTAAGCAATAATATTTAGTATTAATTCTTTTTTAGGACTATCAAAAAGCTCTATCCTTTTCAAGCTCTTCATCAAGTCAGGATGCTTGATTAAAGTTTCAAGCCATAAATGACATACTGCTTTCCATTGGGGTGCCTCGATATTTTCCGGATTCAAACTCACCAAATCAATGCATTGCTCCAAAATTACCGAATACAGTTCAGGCTCTTTTTCAGCTAATAACCGTGTAAGCGTTACCTCACGCAATCCATCAAAATTTTGATGGGACAATTGCGCCACCAATTCATTAATAAACTCAGGCTCTTCACTACTGCGAATGGCCAAGCGTGCCAATTGTGCTTGTTGGGCACGGTTAAAAGTCTGGGCTTTAGATAAAATCATATTTAAAGTCCCTTCCCATTTTTTCTCTACATCAAAATGAGGTTGTACTTCATCAAGCAATGTGGGTTTAAACGGGCTAGATGCTGAGAGTTCCACACGAATTTTTATCTTAACGCATTGAAAAAAGGGATAAAAAAATTGAATGTGCAT
>NZ_JBAQZB010000097.1:0-11122 GCF_049790535.1 Legionella sp. | reverse complement strand
GAGATTATGCGGATGTTTAAAAAAGGACAGTTCAATATCTGGTTGTATGGAACTCGAACCGAAGTATCTTTCATCAAGGAACAGTTCGGCCTATACAGTTGAGATCTGCCTGAAAGTTAAGATTTTTAAAATGAATCTTTTTTCAACGGAGCCATTTTTTACGTTTAAAAATCTTTTTATTAAACGATGAAATTCCCCTGAATCTCTTCTTCCATAAGCTATATTTATGGATTTGCGACTTTTTTGGGATATACTAATCACATTTGCCTTAATACCTACGTGATAACAGAGCAAACGTGATGGATTCATCAAAATTTTTTGTTAGGAAATTATTTACAAGATAGTTCTGGCTATCAAATTGATGGTGTTATTTGGCATGAATTTTTATCGATAGATCCTATCAAAAAAGAAAATGGGCACACAATTTGCTAATCAATCCAGTATTGCTCAATCTATGGTGGTGATAATCGATTTTTCGACCCAACATTAGAGGAAAAACTAGAGCTTTATAGTGGCTTGCGCAATGTAACCGCTATACGTGAACACATGGTCTGGGATAATGAGACCTATAAAAAACTTCGCAAAACGTCCAAACCTTTTAGTTACGTAGCAAAAGAGCTTGGGGTTTTGTGACCCAATGGTTATTTAAGGCTGATCTAAGCTACTTGGTGTAGTCCTTGATTTAGATTCTGAGCATGACAACCTGCAACTTATAAACCGACTCTGGTTATATCGACTCTAAATTCTGTGGGTAATCCTCGAAGCGCAGGCTGGGCAAAACCGCATTCAAGACTTTTTTGTATTTTTTCTTCAGTAAAGAGCTGAAATTTAAGCATTAACAATAATTCCATGAGTTGCTATTACAGAATATTTAGTCTACAGTTAACAGGATGGTTTAGAAAAAATTAAATGGAGAATGGATATGACTCAATATAAACAAGGACAAGACCAAGACCAACAAGGCCATGGTAAGAATCAAGACCAACAAGGCCATGGTAAGAATCAAGACCAACAAGGTCATGGTAAGAATCAAGACCAATCTAGAGAGCATGGTCATAATGAAGATAAAATTCACAACAACCCGATGGGTGGTAAAAGATTTTAAGGGTCTATGACGAACAAAATAAATAAAATGGGTAATTGGTTTGGGATTACTCTAGCTTTCCAAACCTGAACCATTAATTTTAGCAACATCTTAATCCTGATTTATGAAAGACAGAATATTACGTAAACTTTCAGTTTAGTGACATTAACCATAAATTGTCATTCAGAAAACGAACTCAAATCAGCAGCTGATGACACAATGACAAAAACACAGAAATTGGCTGCAAACACTTTCTCTTTTGCAATAGTATAAACAAAATTCATATGCTACATTTATCTCATATGGAATTTCAAGGAGGAACAAAATGCTGGGTACAATAATACTTGTTGGTTTAATACTGGTTTTAATTGGAGCCTTACCAACTTGGGGGCATAGTAGGGAATGGGGATATGGACCATCAGGGCTTATAGGTACTATTTTAATAATTTTTTTAATATTATATTTGCTAGGTCGCGTACCTTTTTAGGTTGTTTTTTAAATTTGAGAAAAGGAGATTAGTCATGAAAGGAATTTTGAATTTAATTGTTACTAGTATTTTTGTTATAACTGCATCAACAAGCATGGCTGCGTCTGAAGCGAAAACAGGGCTTCATTCACATTGGACTTGCACCACAAATGCAAGCAGCAGTTCGGCACATTCTGATAAAAAAGCTGATGATGAAATGGCAAAAAATAAAGCGTCTGCTGCAAGTGCATTTGCTTTTGCATCGTCTCATTGTAGGGATTGCACAAAAATTACTTGTGAAGTACAAAGTAAATAAATTCTTAAAGTACGATTATTTTAAGTCCTATGCTTTTTGAGTATGGGATTTAGTCTTGTCAACGGTGGCAAAGACGTTTTGAAAATGATTTCATTTGATAGATAATTATTATTCCATTAAAATACAGAGTATTTCTAAAATAATTAGAAAAGTTATGCTATTAGTTTTGTAGTGGCTTTCAGTAGAAAGATAGAAAGTACTTAATAACAGATAATTTCGTAAAACAAAACTTCTAAGTATTTCAACACCCTCCATCTAAAAGATCGCTTGCTGCCGCTCTCACATGAGATTTTTGTTAACGATTCCTAGTATTCATATTCAACTGCTCTGTCTCATTATTCTGAAGTTATCAATACACCTAGATATTAGATTCAATAAAGCAAATCAGGTACAATAGACTACTCTTCAATTGTTTTATTTCTCAATAAGATATATCAAATACTTAGGGGCTGCAAAATATCATTTGATTAATCAGAGAGTAACTCGCCTATAAAGGATACTTCGTATAGAGTTTCAAAAATAACTTTGATAATTACCATTAGGGTTTTACCGCATATCCAGTATTTATTAATGTGTTGATATAAGTAGAAACGGTTCTATGGTATTTTATTACATCATCTACAAACCATTATTCAGAAGCATCGGCATTTAATTCAGACTGAAAAAATAATTTGTATATAAAAAGCGCAGAAATACCCGCTAGGGCGCAGAATATACTTGCTAACAATATACCCAACCGAGCTGAATTATTAAGATTTTCATTGAATGCTAAATTAGCTATAAAAATAGCCATTGTAAACCCAATTCCGGTCAATATACTGCCACAAGCTAATAATATCCAGTTAAGAGATCTAGGTCTCTTCGCTAACCCAAGAAATTCAGCTATAAAACTAAAACCAAAAACCCCTACAGGTTTCCCCAGAATGAATCCTAAAAAAACAGATAGAGTAACTCTATTAGTAAAATCTGAAAAAGATATCAACACTCCTGCATTAGCTAGCGCAAATAGGGGCAAAATTAGATAACCAATCCATGGGTGCAATAGGATTTCCAGTCGCTCGACTGGAGAAAGGGTTTCACGAACAGCTACTTCAGCAATGTGTAATGCTTTGCGATCATTGGTATCCCCGCTCCAATGTTCTCCTGGAGGATAAGAAACCATATGCTTTAAAATTTTATGCAATCGTGCATCATTTACCCACGTATCAGTTGGGGTCATTAATCCAAGAATAATGCCAGTAATGGTGGGGTGAATGCCAGATGCATCAATTGAAATCCATATCAGGACTCCAATACAAAAAAAAGCGATTATACTGCGTATCCCTATTTTTTTCATTAGATACACGAGAATAAACCCTATTACTGATGTAGCAAGAGCCATCCAAGTAATCCCATGGTTATAACCAATAGCAACAATCAGGATTGCACCAATGTCATCAATAATAGCTAATGACAACATAAACATTCGCAGACTTTGAGGAATGTGTTTACCAAATAAAGCCAAGCATCCAATCACAAAAGCGGTATCAGTTGCCATAACTGTACCCCACCCATTTTGTCCTGGTTCACCTATTTGGAGTATGAAGTAAAATAGGGGTGGGACAAGCATCCCACCAATAGCTGCGATAATGGGAAGTGCTGCCATTCTAGGATTTCGTAGTTCACCTAACACCAATTCTCTTTTTAATTCTAAAGACACAAAAAAGAAAAATAAGGTCATTAATCCATCATTTATCCAGTCATGGATTGGACGAGCAAATTCAAAATTCCCCAGGTGAATTCCTAAGGATATTTCCCAAATAGATAAAAAAGACTCAGACCAAGGAGAATTTGCTAAAAGTAGTGTAGTAATAGTGAAGAACAAGAGTAAGCCAGCTGTACTTGTCTCAATACGAATAAATCTATCTAATGGTCTAGATACCCAGTGTATGAGCTCTTTAGGTAACTGTGGATTTGGTGGCACTTAGTCATCCTTTAATCAATAATTATTAGACTATTACAAAGTAAGCTCGCTTTATTTGTTCCAATGCTTTTGTATAACATCAAACACATGAGAAGACGCTTTTAATTAGGCTCATTACTCTGCTGTGTTTAGAAGACACTGTTGATCTTCCAAATGGAACTTATCTTGCAATTTCTGTTACACCTATGCCCTTCAATCCTCATCAGTTTGAAAATCAATATCGGAGTTTTATAAGAAAAGTGCTGTGGACATTGACTCACTGTTATTGAATAGTAGCATAAAACACACTAAACACAGAGCACTAAAAGGGTAAGTAAGGAAAATAAGGTTTTAATGTAATGAACCATCCCCCCACTAAGTTGGAATTTAATATAACCAGCTGAGTATTCGAATTTGGATAATTTGAAATTGGATGGGAGATTCATAATGAATATTAGCTTATTAGGACTAGATATAGCCAAGAATATTTTTCAATTACATGGAGTTGATAGTGCGGGCAAGAAAGTATTTAACCAACGAATTGAGCGTACTAAGTTGTCAGAATACATTGCTAATTTGCCTGTATGCACGATAGCAATGGAATTTTGTGGTGGTGCAAACTATTGGGCGCGTGTTTTTCAGAAACAGGGTCATACAGTAAAATTAATTAGTCCACAGTATGTAAAACCTTTTTTTAAGACCAATAAGAATGATACCAATGATGCGGAATGGTCACCATATGGCAGCTTGATTAGGATTAGTTCCTCAACAATCCTCTAGCGGTACTAAACAAATTTTATTAGGTATTAGAAAACGTGGGGATAGGTATTTGCGAACCTTATTAATTCATGGAGTCAGAGCAGTGCTGAGTCTTTGTAAAAATTTAAATAGTAAATAGGGTTGAATTACAAATCTGAGGCAAAAGCGAATTACAGGTAAATTATGGAGATAAGAGGTTAAATTCGATTCACATAATCTACAATTAATTCTATTTCTATAGTGGCTATTGGTAAAATTTGTTATCAGTAAGCTTTAAATTTGATTTTTCAGATAAATTTTAATTACATTTTTTCTTCAAAATGATATGAATATGAGAATAGGATCTCTAATTTTAAATCCATGTATTCAGATTTCGAATTCCTAGTAACATAATCAAATTTACATAGATTTTAATTAACTTTATTTAAGTTACCAGTTAAGTTACTATTTTATTATGTTATCAGTAATCAACCCCATTAGTCACATAATCGAACGTTTATGTGACTCAATATACTACAGGATAAAAAATGCTCATTGGATACGCGCGCGTCTCAAAATCAGATGGTTCACAATCAACTGATTTACAATCGGATGCTTTATTAACTGCTGGTGTTAAACCAGAATATATTTATCAAGATTATGCATCAGGAAAACGAGATGATAGGTCTGGATTACAAAATTGCCTTAAAGCACTCCGCGAAGGTGATACCCTTATTGTCTGGAAGCTCGATCGACTCGGACGAGATCTTCGTCATCTTATTAATATTGTTCATGATCTCACTTCAAGAAATATTGGCCTAAAGGTACTCACAGGTCATGGAGCAGCTATTGATACAACAACGCCTGCCGGAAAATTAGTATTTGGTATTTTTGCAGCCCTTGCCGAATTCGAACGAGAAATGATTAAAGAGCGAACGATTGCAGGCATGCAAGCTGCAAGAGCACGTGGACGAAAAGGTGGACGCCCTTATAAAATGACCGCTGCAAAACTCCGCCTGGCCATGGCTGCTATGGGAAATACTGAAACTAAAATTGGTAGCTTATGTGAAGAGCTTGGGATTACAAAACAAACATTATATAGACATGTATCGCCCAAGGGTGAATTGCGTGATGATGGAAAAAAATTATTTGGAAATATTTAATCATCGAAAATAATGTTTTTTGAAGGTATAGAAAGCATATTGAAAAACGAAAATTAAATGTGTTGATAAAAATTTAATTATTCATTGATTAAAAGATCGTTTTATGGACCGTACGATCCTATCCATGAGGTGCACTTACTATTTATAGATCAATTTAAAACACAAATGTTTATTTAAAATACTGAGGATAAGTTCTCGGGATCAACACTACTACTTAAAATATAAAATTTCTTTCTTCTATTTTTCTCAATAAATACAATGTTCCATTCTATTCTGACATAGACTCTTCTTTGATTGCATCACTGTAATTTTATAACTGAAGACTTCAGATCTTTAAAGAATTTGATCCCTCCTGTTTTTTAAAGGTCACTATTAGATTGGAATCCTTTGTCTTTATCTCCATTGAATTGGGATCATACCCATTTGGCAATTTAAAAGACTGATTATAATTGCGTTGAGAATAACTATAGCTTTTGTTTCCATTTTCAGTATGTGTCATTTTCTGCATGAGATGGGTATTAATAATCAATAAGCCATCTTTAACAGAAACATCGACTTTACTATCTGTGCCTTCAGGCTGTTTAATCTTGTAAATGAGCTCGTTGCTTCGTTCTTCCACTTGAATATCATGTGAAGAACCTAAAGAATTTTTTGAGTTCATAAAGTTAAACTGATTATTATTAATTTGTGTAAACTGCTGTTGTATTAGCCTGTTCATAGCTTGTTGCATTGTCCTGATTTGATTAAATACATCATCATTGGATTGAAAAAATGGCTCGTCATCAAATGGAAATGCAATTGGATTCGTGCTTTCCTTCACTTGAGTAGTATCTTTGGCATTAACCATCGACATCATTGCGGTAAGTGTAATCGCACAAGATAAAAATAGAATAAGTTCTTTTCTCATAACAACCTCCTTCTTGCTTACAATAAATTGACTTCTACCTATTTGAAAATGTAAAAACAGGACAATGAACTACTAGCCTGCCTTCGAGAGTCAGTAATCTGAGCTGCGATTAAAGACGCCCTCAACTGGCTCGACTCATTGAGTCGCTTTTATAATCATGCAGATAATTAGAGTAGCCTTTATTAAACAGCAACTTCTTTTTATAGTGTTTCTCTAATAATTGCTCTATAGCTAAAAAACTATCGCGTATGGCTATGAATAAATTAGGATTCTGCTTTTTACTAATCAGTTCTTTTCTAGGTATAGTTATATTGATAGATACATTATACAATTTGTCTTTGTGCGTATTTTTTTTAGCTAAATCTATGACTACTTTACATTTATTTATTTTGCTGTAGGTTCTTTCCAGCTTATTAAAATGTCTATCGATATGGTAATTAATTGCTGGTGTGGATGAAATACCACGGACTGTAGTTTGTACTGTTGGCATAGTTTAAATCCTCTTAACTCTAATTTATTAAAGGCAAAAAATCTAAACAAAAATTAAGCTATTTTATTTCTAGTTACGTAAGTTCATTACTAGCACTAATTGGTTATAAAGCCCTCCATAAAAATAAATGGTATCTATGACATAAGGGCAAAAAATTCATTTTCAAGAGTATATTTTTTAAAATTTTTCTCTGATTCTTTGCTTCATATTCAGACTAATTTGCCCCTTATTCCTACAATTAAATCTACCGGTTGAAGTTATAAAATTTGTCCCCATTATAAGACTTGAAAAGCTTTTAATAATCAGGTGAAAAAATGGAAAATAATTTAAAAACCATGCTTTTTCTAGGTGCCTTAACGGCACTATTAGTATTCATTGGTGGGGTTCTAGGTGGACACACAGGAATTCTAATCGCGCTATTGTTTGCAGGGATTATGAATTTTTCAGCCTATTGGTACTCCGATAGTATTGTATTGAACTTATATAATGCTCAATTAGCACCTAGCACTCATTTTGTTTATAGAATAGTTTCAGAGCTCGCTCACCGAGCAGGTACACCTAAGCCTAAGGTTTACCTCATCAATAACCTAAATCCCAATGCCTTTGCTACAGGTCGCAATCCACAAAATGCGAGTATTGCAGTAACTATCGGCTTACTCGAACAATTAACTAAAGAAGAAATTACAGGAGTTTTAGCTCATGAGCTCGCTCATGTTATCCATTGTGATACATTAATTAGCGTTATCAGCGCCACTATTGCAGGTGCTATTAGTGGACTTGCTAATATGTTGATGTGGTTTCCTGTGTCCTCTCATCATAGCAATGATGGAGAACAGAATGTGCATTCGATTGTTGGAATAATCATAATGATTCTTGCACCAATTGCCGCAGGACTTATTCAAATGGCTATCTCACGCTCTAGGGAATTTGAAGCTGATGCTGGAGGGGCGCGAATTTGTGGTAATCCGCATTGGCTTGCTAAAGCTCTGATTAAATTAGAACAAGCGCGCCATCAACAGTATTTTACTGAAGCAGAAACTAATCCAGCAACAGCGCATCTATTTATCGTTAACCCACTAAATGGAGAGAAACTTGCGAACTTATTTGCAACGCATCCTTTAACTTCGGAGCGAGTTGCCAGGCTTAGAGCTATGCATTAAGAAAATATTCTCATCAAAATTTTAGGTATCAATCTTGAATTTTATATAAGAATCCCTATCTAAGAATTAACCAAAAACATATTTAAGGAGACAGCATGAACACATTAAGAAGAACATTGCCCATGTACCGTGATATGGGCCATTTTCTCGATGATTTTTTAACCTGCAATAAGCAAGATGACTCTTCCTACATTGAAACAAGCACTTGGTCGCCTTTGGTGGACATTAAAGAAGAAAAAAACTGCTTTTTAGTCATCGCAGATATTCCTGGGGTAAAAAAAGAAGATATTAGTATTTCTTTAGAGCAACACGTTCTTACCTTAAAAGGTGAACGCCAATTTGAAAAAACGGAACAACATCAAGGTTATACACGAAGAGAACGTACTCAAGGTCAGTTTTATCGTCGTTTCAGTCTTCCTCAAACTGCAGATGATGCTAAAATCACAGCGCGCTATACCCATGGGGTTCTTGAAATCAAGATTCCTAAAAAAGAAGCTGCGGCTGAGAAAAAAATCGAAATCAGTGTAGAAGAATAATCAAGTAGAAGGGGCCTTTCGGGCCCCTCCCTTCATGCCACCATAGAGAGAGAAGATGCGGTACCAGTTCTGGACCTGCAACTCGGCAGTACTTAGCATACGAATAAGCATCTTGTTAATGCCAAGACCACCATAATTTCATCTCAATAGTTCCGCCTCTAAGCATTATGGGAACTATTCAAGGGACATAAAAATGAGTGATACCAAAAAAATCCGAAAACCAAAAACAGATACCACTGTTCACAATAATAGTCCTGACGTACTCATTAAGGAAATCAGCACGCTTAGAAGCCAAAAATCATGTTGCTCGTGAGTACAATTCTACGCAGGCATTACTTTGTTGGCTAATTGGTAAGCGTATTGATGAAGAGGTTTTAAAATCAGAACGAGCAGAATATGGGGAAACTACAGTTGCCTCATTGTCTACATACTTAACTCATTCATATGGCAAAGGTTATAGCGACCAAACTTATTTAGAATGATCCGTTTTGCCAAATTATTCCCAAGTCGTGAGATTGTCTCAACACTGTCGAGACAATTGTCTTGGTCTCATTTTATTTTAATTTGCAGTTTAATTCGGTTTCATCAAAATCCATTTGCATTTTATTGTTGGTTCATTTGCAAAATAATTCAAGCACAGCTGAATCTGTTTTCAAGCACTAACAGATACCCATGCTTCTAGGAACTTTTATATGTCAAGCAAAAAGGAAATGCAACCCAATGAAGATCGTGAGATCGCACTATTATCAATGGCATTGCATAACGATTATTCGAAAATTAATTGATCACGACAAAGCCATGTAGCGCGAGAATATAATTCAACCCAGGTCTTGTTGAATTGGATGATTGGCCGCCGTTCACTGGCTAAATAAGAGATATTTTATTTTGATTAATAAAAAATGCGATTTTATTTAAATGACATTTATCATTTAAAGTTGCTATATACTGCTCAAGCGTTTTGGGTGGCTTTCTTAATTTTTGATAACATTCTTTAATCGTGCTTAAAAAACATTCCTTATTTTTTTGCACAATCTCTATAAATAAATCATCAGGATGACAAGCCTTAATGTTAAACATTGATAAGTAATCTACAGGAAAATCTTTTAGGTTAGCTGTAAGGATTAATTTTGACTTAGAAGCAATAGCTGCTGCTAAAACGTGTCTATCCTTTTCATCAGGTAATATTAATTTCTTTTCAATTGATTCATAATCTTCAACAACAGAATCTAATAATGCCTTATTCATATCATTTTTAGTTTTTTCCAACCTATCCCTGCTCAAATCAGGCCTATTTTTAATTAAATTATCAATCCATTCATTTAACACTCTATCAGACCACTTTAATTGAACTAAATCATTTAATGCGCATCCCATTAGTAAATCTCTAATCGGAGCTGGATAGAGAATGCAAGCATCACAAAAAACAATCAAATGTGCCATTTTAATATCCAAGATCCAAATCTTGTGCCTCATCTACTAATTTTTGCATAATTTTTTTTCGCTCTTTTAAAGATTTTTCTTTATATGATAATAAATCATTCTTATAAATTCGTCTGTTACGCCCTACTTTAAAACTAGGCAACTCTTTGGTTTCCGTTAATTTCACTAAAAAAGGTCGAGACACATTTAATAAATCAGCTGCTTGTTGTGTAGTCAGAATTTCCTCTTGCTCAGTCTCATCAAAAACCTTTCCTTTAGAAAGCTCTTTAAGCATATCAACTAAAGGATTAACAATAGAAACAGGCAATTCAACCAACTCATTATTGATGCTTATAGATATAGAGCCTTTAAAATTAACTAACCCTTTTTCTAAGCGAACACAGGCCTTTCTCGCCATTTTCTTCTCCTGCTTAGGATCGGTCTTAATTGAAATATGCTGTAAGTTCATAATTTCTCCAATGCTCTTTATATAATAAATTATAGCAACAATATATGAATTAAACAAATTAATCGAAATACTCAAAATTGCATTCGATAGGGAAATAAAATGGGGCAAATGCGAACTACTGTTCTATAAATCAGTCTGGAATTGGTGTTGCAGATAATGTCCATTTGATGGAACATTCCATTATCTCCCAAATATCAACTATTAAACATCCAGTAAATCTGGATCATGAACAAGTTTATCTTTATCTATACGTGATAACTTTTTAATAGAACGCTCCACTTTCATTGCTTTTAATTTACCTTCTTTGATTTCCCAAAACTGAGCAATTTTTAGTGGCTTAAAACTACGTGTGTATTTACATCTTCCCGTACCATTAACATGAGAGAAATAACGCTTTTCAAGATTATTTGTATAACCTGTATAATAAGTATT
>NZ_JBAQZB010000096.1:0-5556 GCF_049790535.1 Legionella sp. | reverse complement strand
GAATTACACCCTATATGATAAGCGGCATTTAACAAAATTCATCTTTGCACCATTCTTATTCCTCTATTTTGCCGCATGTTTTGCAATAAATGCTCTAGGTCGAGGTATCTCAAATCGAACGACTCCCAAACATAATATTAAAAAAGTAGACTCATTAATTGGAAATAAAAAACTTCATAAAGAACGTGACGGTCTTTATTCCTATGTAGCATAGAATTGGATAGGCACTTTAAAACGCCCCGTCATTAAATCGACTGGTCTCCAGTTGTGGCGGATTGTAAGTAATACATGGGCCTGTTACTCGCTATTCACCTATTCTACTGCTTTGGTCAAAAAATTTTATTAAAGAAATAATCCCAATACTTCTGATTGGCAGAACATAGAAAACAGGCAAAAATCTAATCTCTTTATAAATTTAAAATTGAATAGTTAAACCATTAAAAAACAAAGTTTTTACTTACAACTAATGAAAATCAGATAGAATTATTGAGGTTACAATAAATTTAAACCCATCAAATATTCATCATAAAAAATTTGAGTTACCTGCAAAGAGTTGATAATAGTTCCTTCAACGGCAAAATTAAATTTTTTGTATAAATTAATTGCATTAATATTATCTGTTCTTACTTGTAGTTGGATCTTAGCTAACTTTTTTTTCTGAGCCCAATGAATAGCTATCAACAGGGTTCAGCGCATTAAAATCACGTAACATGTCGCATAAAATTAAGTCTCATGTTGCTCTACTTTCCGCAATAATCAAATAAAATCTGCTAAAATAAATGCTTCTTATCCAAAGCAATGCATCCCACGGTTGGCGAAGTTAGCGAATGCCAAATTATTAATGATATCCGATAGTTAGAGCTCATTTGCAATCATCCAGAGCTGATTGATTAATTGACACATAACCTATTTTCTAATATCATGAAGCTCTTTTGTTGTGAAGCAAAATCTTATGAATTACACCCTATGTGATAAGCGGCATTTAACAAAATTCATCTTTGCACCATTCTTATTCCTCTATTTTGCCGCATGTTTTGCAATGGAAGTACCCATTTATGATTTTCCCATCACCGCTTATTCTCAAAATGCAAATGACTATTTATCTCCAGATAAAGAGGATTACAATAAAACTTTATTAAGCCCTGAATATCAAAACCTACAGTTAACGCAATTTTACAATCATTATTACTCTAGTGATGCTCAAGGATTGTCACCTTGGAGCAGGCAAATGGTAACGTCCGCCTTAGCGTTGATGAAAAAAGTTGAGCCCGAAATATTAGAAGATTTTAACAATCAAAACAAATCGAATGAAGATAAACATTATGCGGAGAATTTCAAGGAGCACGACCAAATTTGGTGGAGCAGAATAAGAGATAACATGGATTTATATGCACTCGCCTCCAGTGAGTTCAAGGAGGAAAATAGAGCAATTTCAGTTGCAAATACCTATGCGCGTGCATTACCTGATATAGCGCCTGATTTTTTTCATGCCAGCTTACCTGGCCAGGGTTTTCCTTTCGATAATTTGCAAGAATCAGCAATTTGGGCAGCTACTCCACTCTATGTCTTTAGTGTATCAAAGGACAAAGCATGGTCATTAGTTTTAACGCCCGATGGTTATTTTGCTTGGGTTAAAAGTAATGATATCGCATATGTTTCACCTGTGTTTATTAACCAGTGGGAAACAGCAGCACAACACAACCTTATTGCAGTCACTCAAATAGAAACAAGCATTGTGGATGATCACCAACAATTCCAATTCACCGGCTATATTGGATCTGTATTTCCGATGATTGAACGAAATAGCCAGCAAACCTCCATCTTAATACCCGTTAAAAATGGCTATAATCAAGCCATGATAAAAACTGGCATTATCAATACAAATGCATCGAATGTAGTGCCTTTGACTGCCTCGCCCAAAAACTTGGTCAAAATCATTAATCAATTAAAAAATCGACCTTATGGCTGGGGTGGCGCTTTTTTCTTTAATGATTGCTCTCAAGAGATCAAAAGCATATTCACGCCATTTGGTATTTGGCTTCCCAGAAATTCAGCGCAACAAGCACAACTTAGTTCAACGTTGGACTTATCAAAAAACAATATTGATGAACGCATAAGCTTGTTAAAAGAAAAAGGCCATCCATTGATGACCATTATTTATATCGGTGGCCATGTTATGTTGTATGTTGGTAATAAAGATATTGACAACAATAGGGCTGCTGCGATTACTTATCAAAATGTATGGGGAATGTCTCCTGAAAACCATGATAAACGCTATGTCATTGGCCAATCGCTATTTTTTCCCCTTCTTAAAAATTACCCAGAAAATCCAGAGGTTAGTTCACTCGCGAGCAAATCTAATTTTAAGCTTGTTTTTCTTGATGAACTCAATTTAAAAGCAGATTCTCCTCACGGTTTTGCGAATAGGTTTTTAGATAAGCGTCACATCGCAAATTAATCCTACTTTTTATCATAAGGATAAATCAATGCCAAAATATCATCAATCATTGACCGAAAAACAACAGAAATCCTCTATTGACCGGCCTTTATCCTGTGGATTGGCACCCTATGCACTCACAGGTGATCAATTAATGATGATCCCTCTCATGCCCGATCATCGATATAAACTATATACTGAGATTTTCAGCCAACCGCAAGTCATGCAATATTTTGGTACAGGTAAAAGTTTCACCTTTGATGAATATACTTCAATGCACATAGATCGCGCGAAGCAAAATTTGACACTTCAGTACGATCAGTACACAGGCCGTTTATCTCGGTTTACTTGGACGATAATTACCCATGATGGTATAGCAGGCAGACTTAATATTTTTCCAACTGAAGGACGAACCGAATTAGCATTTTGTATTTCTCCAACACAACAGGGTAGAGCTTTAGCCCGTCGTGCTAGTGAACTAGTTATCGAGTATATGGGCGAGGAAAGTTCTTTTATTGCAACAGCACATCCCCTAAATAAAGCTTCCTCAAAAACGCTTGAGCAAATACATTATCCTGATGGAAAATTCGTTTTTTTTAGAGATCCCCAACGGCAAAATGTTCCCAATAAATATGGTACAAATCAACCTCGAGACTATTTCTTATCCCAAAGAGAAAACAAATTCTCATTTTTCAGTTTTAATAGAGGACTTGTATGTATAGATTCATCTAAAGAATTACAACAAAAAAACACAATAAAATGCGTTTGAACTAGTTAAGCGATCCCTGCTCGTTACTTCTGCTATTGCCAAAAATTCCTACCTGCATTGTTATTTTTCAACTTCAAGACAACAAGCAATGGGTTCTAAATCAGAGTAAGGTACTTGAGGTAAAAAATCGTTGGTGTAGCATTGAGATACATCAAAGTGTTTATCAATAATATTCAAGTGCTGGGTATAGCGCCCTACTTTATTCCAATCTCTATCTACGTTGTGTAATGAACGCGAAAAAAATGGCAATGTGTGAGTAAAAATCTTTTGATACATCGGCGTACGTAATTGTGGTTTTGCCTGACATAATAATTCATAGGCTTCTTCTGGGTGCTCTGTTGTATAGGCAGCCCCTCGTTGGGTAGCATTAAGAAAGCCGCGAACTAATTCAGGTTTTTGCAAGGTTTTTTCGGGCACAATAAATTGGATGGAACAAAAACAACAACAGCCTAGACCTGCTAATTGATCAAGACGCAAAAATACGGTTTCACCTTTGCGCTGTTCTAATTCGATGCGTTGAAAATTAATAAATCCAATACCGGTATCAATGATATCTCGACAAATTGCATCGGTAACGTTCATTCCAATTCGGACTGCTTGATAGCTATTAGGATCAATACCAGCAAGGCGAGCTAAGTCATCAATAATTTTCTTACCAAATTCACCGATATAACCAACACGCTTGCCGACAATATCATGAAATGAATTAATGCCACTTGATTTTAATGCAATCAATCCTGTTGGTGGCTCATCAAGCAATGTGCCAATGGATGTAACAGGATAACCCTTAGCCCTAGCTGCAACCGTATGAATCATGGCCTTTACACCAAAATCCACAGTGCCTAATCCAACCAGCTCTGTAACATCACTTGGATCAGCAGGTTCTAAAATGGCGAGCTTGATGTTTTCTTCTGAATAAAAACCAAGCCGTTCTGCCACCAAAATTGGCGTGTGATAAGGATTAGCGTACCAATTCAATAATAAAGTAGTTCTAGTAGACAAATGAGAAGACATAGCCATAACTCCTATATGAATGTGAATAATTTCGGAGATGGCAAAAGGGATCCTGTCCCATAAAATAATTAATAAGACATGGATTTATTGAAGGCGTCCTTACGCTGATATGACTCAGATCAAGTTCGACGGGTGAATTCTCAGCCTGTTTTCCGACACCCCGCGCCATCTAAAAACAAGGTAATGCTATATTTTAATCTTTAGTTTGTCAAAAGGTGTTAATACATCCTACGAGATTCTCATGTTATCAACCGCAATTTGACGAACATATTGGCGAAAATTTATTATTTTCTCTCGCCTCTGAAAATATACATATTTAGGGAAGTCAATCAAATCAAGTAGTTATCAAAATTCCACCAAGAATTAGAGAATGTATCGACAGATTCTGACGATGTTATGTTAAATATTCAGGATAGAAAACCAAAGACAATTTCAGCCGGGCATAGATGTACGAGCTACGCTATCGAGTTAATTATGACACTGGCTGCTGCTATGTATTTCCATAATTGCTTTTCAAGTCACGTTGTTGAAAATGATCAGGAAGACAGTTCTCTTCGAAATAGCATTTAACCCTTCCCGGTTCATAAAAAATGCTCATCTTGATGCTCGTTTTCAACGCATTATTTCCGGTCTTCATGGTGCCATTACCGTTAAAGGATTAGAAACGATACCATTTTTTGTGCCAATGATGGTGCAGGAACCATTTTTACCATTCATTTTCAGATAGGTTTGAGACTTGGTCTGTCAGTTGGCATTGTGATTTACTTAAGGTAATAGAGTAATGCTCAGACATGAATAAATAGGCACGCGCAAAGGAATCAGGTGATGCTGCATAACCCGTAGAGCAAATTAATAAAAATAAGAGAAAAGAGCGCATAACTTAGCCATAAAAAAGAATACAATTATAAAGACCGGCAGTATAAATTCCATTTATTTTTCTTAAAAAAAACAGGGAATAATAAAATCCAGAACAGTTCATTAAAGCGGGATATAAGAAAGTATTTAATACTGAAATGAGATTATCTGGTCCCATTCGTTACTAAACGATTGAAACCAGACAAAGAATAAAATAATATAACCATGCAGTTTAAAAAATCTGTACTTAAAAAAGCGCTGATAGAAGAGACCACGAATCTCAACTACCAGCTAAGCCACAACATTTACTTTAAGGAGAGTAAAATATCATGACCTACGTCATTATTATTCATTTTTGGAATAATTTTCAATGTTTATCTAGCGGAAAGGCGCTAGATTCGCCACCTTCAGGTTAATTTCAGACCAATTTGACTAATGCGCTGCTGTATGTGCGTAGGGAGTCATACGTCTTTAAAACACC
>NZ_JBAQZB010000095.1:0-10643 GCF_049790535.1 Legionella sp. | reverse complement strand
GCCTGCAGTGTTGTATTTCCCCAGCTTACTCATTCTGCCACGATACTAGCATTCCAGGCTCCTCCTGCAGCAGTAATCGCACCTGTGATATAAAAAGGAAAAATTCCCGGTAAAGCCAGTCTTTTCCACCAAAGCCACCCTTTGAGACCAAAATTATCGGCAGCGAGGTACAATTCGCGAGGAATTGTTGAAGCACCAGCAATGACGTTAAATAAAATATACCATTGTGTTCCCAGAATCATCAGAGGTGTTACCCATATCTCTACATTTAGATGAAACTTGACAATAGCAATGACGAACAAAGGATAAAACAAATTTGCCGGGAATGCTGCAACAAATTGAATTACCGGTTGTATTCTTTGAGCAATACGAGGTCTTAAGCCAATCCATACACCCACGGGAATCCATATTAAAGAACTTAACACAATTAAAACAATAACGCGGGTACCTGTCGCTGCACCCAGTAAGAATACATGCAAAATATCACTGATTTTCAATTCAGCAAGAATAAAGCGTAACAGAAACCAACTTCCGCTTAATACGCACAATAAAACAAGCGTATTCCAAAATCGGTCGATCCATTCCTGCTTTTTTATATCAATTTCCTTAATTCCCTTCGACTCTCTAATCCTAAACCAACGGGCATTAACAAAATTGTCAGCGAAAATACTAATAATTTCTGTAAATTGTTTCATTAATCTACTGCTACGCATCCAATCGACTAGCCACGATTGATACTCAAATTCATCAGGAGAAGGTTCAAATCTAAATTTTTCAGACCAGGCAATTAAAGGGCGGAATAATATTTGATCGTAGAGAAAAATCACGATCACCATCGTTAAAATCGCATAACCTACTGCGTGTAAGTCACGTTGTTCTATAGCCAAAGCAATATAGGAACCTACTCCAGGCAATCGAATGTCTTGATGCGCAACAGAAATTGCCTCGGACAAGACTACGAAAAACCAGCTAGCAGACATTGAGATCATCATATTCCACAATAATCCTGACATGGAAAAAGGCACCTCTAGTTTCCAAAAGCGCTGCCATGCAGAAAGTCGGTACATTGCTGCAACTTCTTTTAAATCATTAGGCAAAGTCTTTAAAGATTGATAAAAACCAAAAGTCATATTCCAAACCTGAGCGGAAAAAATGGCAAAGATGGACGCGCATTCAGGTCCCAATAGACTATGTGGAAATAAATGAATAAACCCTGTAACCGTAATTGATAAAAAACTTAGCACCGGAATAGACTGCAAAATATCAATCGCAGGAATAATTACTTGTTCAGCACGACGATTTTTAGCTGCTAAAAGGCCCACAGAAAACGTAAACAAGATGGAAAAGCACAACGCAATAAACATTCGGAGCACTGTTCGTAAAGCATAAAAAGGAAGATTAGAAGGAGCTAAGGAAATAGGGATTTGCTCGCCTAATTGGTAAGGGGTAGCCATTTGTGATCCAGCCTCACCAAAAAAAAACACTACAGCAAAAATTAAAATGAGGAGCAGCAAATCCCATCGATTAATAAATCGGCTCACTCTATCAGGATTAGCAAAGTAGAATCGACTAGTACGCACTATGCTCCCCTTTGATAACATTTCGTCGAAATAAAACCTCTAAGAATAGCATAAAGACATTGTAATCGATAGTTCCATAAAGCTAATTGTATAGAACTTTTGCATAACTCTGATTGCTATTTGGCTTAGTAAAAGTATATGACTAAAACAAAGACAAAAGAACCCTTATTGATACTTCTTTAGTGAAAACCAAGGATTTTTTTATTTAAAAAAAATAGGTACACTGAGGTAATTGCTTTTAATAAAAAGTTTTAACTTGAGACTACTAATGACTAAAAAATTTCGAGCACTTGCCTTTACACTATTTATTCTATTTTCCCAGTTGGGCCATAGTGGACCCGAACAAGCCTCGATGGCAGTTTGGGTCAATGAAGCCATTGTAGCAACTTACAGTTACAGCTACAAAAATTATTTACAAGATCAAAAACAGATTGCCAAATATTTCACCGCTGCGGGGTGGATAGCCTACACCAAAGCATTAAATGACTCCAAACTTCCAGAAGTAATACAAAAAAATTTTTACTCTGTTAGTGCTGTAGCCACTGAACCGCCTGTAATTACTCAAATAGACGAAACCCATTGGAAAGCCACCATGAATTTGCTGGCTGTTTATCAAAATCCACAATACAAACAACAGCAAAATTTAAAAGTAACCATACAGTTTACTACAGCACCATCAGGTCAAGGCGTACGTGGCTTTACCATAACCGACTTACAATCAATAGCAAGCGAACCTCCTTGTCAATGTCGGCAGGAAAAAGACAATACCCCTCTACCTACTAAACCAGTAAATGCCAAACCATAACACCTATTTGCACAATAATTAGTATGCCGATTAAAATTAAAATAACATTTAATTTGTTCGGCATAGTGACATCTAATGCAGACTGTTCTGGATGATTTGGATTGTAATAAACATCAATTTCTTTATTTTCCTTGAAAGCAACTGCTGCTTTATAAGCTACGTTCCGAGCATATTTACTGTTTGGGTTATTGTGTGCTGTATCTAAAAACAAATACTCGCCAATCATAGTTTGGTCATGAACTTGGTAAGAGTATTCAATTTTAGGCCAAACATTATGCTTATTTTGGGTCCATTTACACGTGGTAATGTTTCCCTTTACTTTTAACCATGTTTGCGCTTGAAGTAAAATTTGTCTATCGAGCCAAAAATGCCTTAGCAAGATAAAAAGAACTGTTAACCATCCTAGATCGAGCACGCAACGCCAAATACCATGCCAAGTCATCCAAATCCTAATTAATATGAAGTATTTTATATAAAAGTATATACATTTTTGTCTTAACTTAATCCATTATTACAAAAAATCAACGAGCAAATCTCGCAAAATTAATCGCAATAGGTATAATCTCCTCATCAAGGTGATTAAAAAAGGACTCACGCTATGATTTCTAAAACCGTACTCAACGCGTCTCATCGACAATGTGGCGCTAAAATGGTCGATTTTCACGGATGGGAAATGCCTCTATATTATGGCTCTCAACTTAATGAACATCATCAGGTGCGTCGCGATGTGGGCATGTTTGATGTCTCTCATATGACTATTGTCGATATATTAGGTGCCGGTGGCCGCCAATTTCTACGCAAATTACTGACCAATGATGTCGATCTCCTAGAACATAACGGTAGAGCTCTTTATAGTTGCATGTGCAATGAGCATGGAGGAATCCTTGATGATCTCATTGTTTACCAGCGAGCTTCTGACAATTACCGAATCGTTCTTAATTCCGCAACTCGAGACAATGATCTGGCCTGGATTCACCAAATGAGTGAAGGATTTGCTGTAGGGTTACAGGAACGAAGAGAGTTAGCGATGATTGCTGTACAAGGTCCTAATGCCTTTGCCAAAATACTTAAAGTACTTAATCCAGCACAAGCGGATGCTGTTTCTACCCTAACCACTTTTGAATGTGTTGATATCGAGCAGTGGTTTTTTGCACGTACAGGCTATACGGGCGAAGATGGTTTTGAAATCATTGTTCCACAGGAACAAATAGTACAACTGTGGACTCAGTTAATGAAGATGGGGGTACAACCCTGTGGATTAGCAGCCAGAGATACCTTAAGACTTGAAGCAGGTATGCTTCTGTATGGCCAAGATATGGATGCCACCACCAGTCCCCTAGAATCTGGTCTCGCATGGACAATCAAATGGGAACCTGTAGATCGTAATTTTATTGGTATGGGTGCATTATTTTCACAAAGACAGCAAGGCATTAAACGCAAAATGGTCGGCTTAACTTTGTTGGAAAAAGGGGTTATGCGTAACAATCAGCGCGTCGTTATTGAGGGCTGTGCGGAAGGCATTATTACCAGTGGCAGCTATTCACCTACGTTAGAACAATCAATTGCTCTAGCACGTGTACCAATAGAGACCGGCAATGAAGTACTGGTAGATATTCGAGGTAAACTAATTCCTGCTAAAGTAGGTAAGCCTCGCTTTGTAAAACAAGGAAAAGCAATCTAAATTTTTTTCTCCCACGGATGAGAAATGAGAGAGATTTTTTAAAGTTCCCTATTTTAAATTAAGGATAAAACAATGAATGACTTAAAATACACATCCACTCACGAATGGGCAAGGCAAGACCAAGATGAGGTAACCGTGGGTATTACAGATCATGCGCAACAACTCTTAGGAGACATGGTCTTTGTTGAATTACCTGAAATTGGTACCAAGGTCCATGCAGGTGATGAATTAGGCGTTGTTGAGTCAGTAAAAGCAGCTTCAGATTTTTATGCCCCAATAAGCGGAGTGGTCACACAAGTTAATGAAGCTGCTGTTGAAAATCCAGCGCTGGTAAATACCTATCCTCACGCTGAAGGCTGGTTAGTTAAATTAAAGCCTGACAATCTCAATGAAATGGAGCATTTATTAAATACTGAACGCTATCAAAACGAGATCGGTGAGGAGCACTAGTCATGCCTTATATTCCCCATACGCCTAAGGATACCAAAGACATGCTCAATGCCATTGGTGTTGAGAATACTCAGGCTTTATTTGACGAAATTCCAACATCTTTAGAATACGTGGGTTTTCAAGAGATGCCTGCTGGCCTCAGTGAAATGGATATGTTAAAAGAGGCAGAAAATTTTGCTAATAAAAACCGCAATGGCATCTGTTTCTTAGGCGCAGGATGCTACGAACACCATATTCCAGCCGCCGTCTGGGATATTGCCTCTCGTGGTGAGTTTTTAACTGCCTACACACCTTATCAGGCAGAAGCAAGTCAGGGTACACTACAATTGTTGTATGAATATCAAACTATGATCTGTGAATTAACTGCCATGGATGTAGCAAATGCCTCAATGTATGATGGTGCTACCGCACTGGCTGAAGCTGTTTTAATGAGTATTAGAATAAATAAACTCAATAAAACAAATCGTATTTTGATTGCTGGTACACTGCATCCTTTCTATCGGGAAACGATTAACACTATCCTTAGCAGTCAACATATTGAACTAATCACACTCCCTTTTGATGAACAACAAGGTATTACTGCATTAACGGCATTAGAACCCTATACTGGGGAGGACATTACAGCTTTAGTCATTGCCCAACCTAATTTTTTTGGATGTTTGGAACAAGTAAATCAACTTAGTGATTGGGCGCATAAAAATAAAATTATTAGTGTTGCCTGCGTTAATCCTATTTCTTTAGCTCTATTAAAACCACCCGGTATATGGGGTGAACATGGTGTCGATATCGTCTGTGGTGAAGGTCAACCTTTAGGTTCGCCTATGGCATCTGGAGGACCCTATTTTGGATTTTTAAGTACACGCATGATGCACGTTCGACAAATGCCAGGACGCATTGTCGGTTGCACTTCAGACAGAGAAGGCAAGAGAGGATTTACCTTGACTTTGCAAGCACGCGAACAACACATACGCCGTGCTAAGGCCACTTCCAACATTTGCACCAATCAAGGATTGCTGGTTACAGCAGCAACCATTCACATGAGTCTTTTAGGAGCTGAGGGATTACGCCAGGTTGCCAGTCAATGTCATCAGAATACACACGTATTAGTAAACAAATTAACCCAAATTGACGGTGTGAAGATTGTTTTTAATGCTCCTTATTTTCATGAAGCATTACTCCAACTCAATAAACCCGTTGATGAGGTATTAATGCAACTAGCCAATGCAGGGATTACCGGTGGTTTTGCGCCAACAACTTATTTCCCACAGCTAAAAAACACCCTTTTGGTTTGCGCTACAGAAATGCGCACCGAAGAGGAAATAATGCTCTATGCAACAACATTAAAATCCATTATGAATCCATGAGGTGTCTAATGTTTATAATCAAATTAACCTATTTAGTACCCAATACCGAAGTAGATAAATATTTAAGTGCACATCGAGAATTTCTTGATTACTACTACAAGCAGGATCTGTTAATTGCATCCGGACCAATGAAACCACGTACTGGAGGTATTATCATAGCGGCGACCAATGACCGCTCTTATTTGGAATCCATTTTTAAACAAGACCCATATTATTTGGCTGAAATTGCACGCTATGAATTTATTGAATTTACCCCAATAAAACATCGCGATGAACTTAAAGAACTTATTCAAAAAATGGAAGGCAAATTATGTTGATTTTTGAACTATCTCAAGAAAACCGTAGAGCTATGGCACAAGCCCCTAAAATTTCAGACAGCAACTTTGCAATTCCCGAGGAACTACAACGAAAAACGCCCCCACGCTTACCAGCCTGTTCTGAATTGCAAGTAGTACGTCATTTTACGCGCCTCTCACATAAAAATTTTGCCATAGACAACAATTTTTATCCGTTGGGTTCTTGTACCATGAAATACAATCCGCGAGGAGTACATAAAGCCGCATCGATGCCAAACTTTCTCAATCGCCATCCATTAACTGTTGCACAGGACAGTCAAGGCGTTCTAGAGCTGCTTTATCGTTTACAACAAAACATTGCGGAAATTACCGGCATGGCTGGCGTATCTTTGACCCCCATGGCTGGTTCACAGGGCGAATTTGCTGGCGTGGCAATGATCAAGGCCTACCATCAATCTCGTGGTGATACTGAACGAAATGAAATGCTAATTCCTGATGCTGCCCATGGTACAAACCCTGCTTCAGCAGTTATGTGTGGCTTTAAAATCATAGAAATTGCCACTGCTCAAGACGGCGATATCGATTTGGAACAATTAAAAAATAAATTAGGTCCTAAAACTGCGGGCATTATGCTTACCAATCCCTCCACTTTGGGATTATTCATGCGTCAGATTAAAGAAATTGCCACATTAGTACATCAAGCGGGTGGATTATTATATTATGATGGTGCCAATCTCAATGCCATTTTGGGTAAAGTAAGACCTGGAGATATGGGTTTTGATGTCATGCATTTAAATTTACATAAAACCTTTGCTACACCTCATGGAGGCGGTGGCCCAGGAGCAGGTCCGGTAGCGGTTGGCAAGCGCCTTTTGCCGTTTATGCCATTACCAATAGTAAAAAAAACTGACGTCGATTATCAGTGGGCAACACGCCAGGATTACCCCCAAAGCATTGGACGTTTGTCTTGTTTCATGGGAAATGCGGGTATTTTGCTACGCGCTTACTTTTACATACGAGTATTAGGCAAGGAAGGTTTGCTACGTGTCTCTGAATATGCAACACTCAATGCCAACTACTTGCTTAAAGAGCTAACTAAAGCAGGTTTTACTGCTGCTTATCCCAAGCGACGTGCATCACATGAATTTATTTTAACTTTAAGCCCAGAAAAAAAAGCTTATGACATTACTGCCATGGATTTAGCGAAAAGACTGTTAGATTATCGAATTCATGCACCAACGACATACTTTCCATTACTTGTTCCTGAATGTTTGCTTATTGAACCCACTGAGACCGAGAGTAAGGAAGAATTAGACGCTTTTATACAAGTAATGAAAACCATCAGACAAGAGGCTATGCAAAACTCTGAACTACTTAAAGAAGCACCTTATACCTTGCCGGTTAGACGATTGGATGACGTCAAAGCAGCAAGAGAATTAAATTTAAATTATTTTGCATCCCATAAATCATATACGCAACTTAAAGAAACCGTATGATTCTCTGTTTCTTCGAGGAGATATGCTGTGATTAAAATCTACAACTTACATGAGATTGCAATCACAGAATATTTAAGCTATGATTTTCCTCTTCTGGATTAACGTAATATTCTACAATCCATGCACACTGCAATCATAATTCCCGCCCGCTATGCCTCAACTCGTTTACCTGGAAAACCTTTAGCACTAATTAGCGGTCAAACCATGCTGCAACGTGTAGTACATTTGTCATTTGCTGCAGCTGAAGGATTAAAAAATGTATCTGTTATTGTGGCAACTGACGACGAACGCATTACTCGGCATTGTGAGAAAATTGGGGTCCGCTCTTTAATGACCTCTAAGGATGCTCCTACTGGAACCGATCGCGTTGCAGAAGTAGTACAACAAATGTCAATTAAACCCGATTTTATTTTAAACATGCAAGGAGATGCTCCATTAACACCACCCGATTTCTTACGGATAATGATTGATGCCTTTGCCTCATCTCGTTGTGATGTGGTAACGCCAGTGACACAATTAAGCTGGAAGCAATTAGAGAAACTGCGTCACGATAAACTAACTACACCATTTAGTGGCACTACTGCGGTTTTCGATCCACAAACTGGAAATGCATTTTGGTTCAGCAAAAATATTATTCCTGTCTTACGCAAAGAGGAAGAGTTAAGACAAAAAAATGATAAAAGCCCAATATTTCGTCACATTGGACTCTATGGATATTCATTAGACATGTTAGAACAATTTATTAATTTACCCGAAAGTAAATTTGAACAATTAGAAGGATTAGAGCAATTACGTATCCTGGAAAATGGACATACCATTCGTTGCGTCCCAGTTGATTACAAAGGACGTCCTGATATGTCAGGCATTGATAGTCCTCAAGACATTCTTCGTGCTGAAGAATTAATTGCGCAACACGGTGACTTCATATTTCAGCCAAAGAATTGGAATAGATAATGACAACACGATTAATTATCGCTCGCCATGGTAACACTTTTGCCCCTAGCGATCGTGTTAGACGTGTAGGACTAACTGATCTACCACTAGTTGCGAGCGGCCTACTCCAAGGAAATTGCCTTGGCAGTGCGCTTAAACAAAAAAATCTAATCCCTGATGTGATTTTCGCCTCAAAGCTAAAGCGCACCATTCAAACCGCAGATCAAGCACAAAAGGCGATGGGAACCAAGTTATGCATTAAAACCTTGGCCATTTTTAATGAAATTGATTATGGCCCCGACGAAAATCAACCAGAAGAGCACGTTATTGTTCGACTTGGCAAAGAAGCATTACATGCTTGGGAGGCTCGAGCTACCGTACCTAACGGCTGGAATGTTAAACCTGCAGAGATTATTAATAACTGGATTGTCTTTTCCCAACATCTACGTCAGCATTATGCCGGGAAAACATGTTTAGTGGTAACAAGCAATGGTATTGCCCGTTTTGCTCCTCATCTTACCGGTGATTTTGCAGCATTCAGTACTCAACATAATATTAAAATTGCTACTGGTGCTTACTGTTTATTCGAAAATGAACCCTTTAATGAAACTTGGAATTGTCGTCTGTGGAATGTGAAACTAGCTAAAACAGAGTAGTGCCCTTGATTTCATAAGGGCTCACGCCAATGCCTGAACAAATGGCTTTATCAGGCTTAGCATCACAAAAGTACTACTTCGAGAATTAATTACCCAACATGGGCAAAACGACGATCATTAAGGTGCATTGACTTGTTAACCAGATCATCCATGTTAATATCAGGCTCACATGCTTGAAACATATTTTTAAATGATAAAACATCTATAGTTGCTGTTGAAACATCATTTTCTAAATAACCATCTAAATTTCTAAAAGTAAGATAATTATCTACAGCAAATTCCTGACAACTAGCTAAAGTTTCATCCTGACATATTGAAAATTTAATTAAATGCTCTTCATGGAATGGTTCTTGACTCTTTGGTAACTGATAGGATTCATGATAAACAATAGCACCAGAACCTGCACAAAAATAAGAACCGGAAGTAAATTTATTGTTCACATAGTTCGTACTAAGGATGTATCTTCCTTCTCCTGATTCTAATCCAACAAGACGCACATCATGAATCACAGCCTTAGGGGAAGTCAGGTTTGCAGCAACTGCAATGTTAGATGATAAAATTAAGCCCAGCATTAATAAAATAACATTCCTCATTTGTTCTTGGCTCCTAATATAATATAAAATTCTTAGAGATAATTAGGAATCAATTACCTCTTCTCATAAATACATATAAGAAATTTTTCACCCCAATTCAGAGAGACATTATACCTTTTTGTACAAATAAAGGATACATATTAATCAATTTATTACTAATCTTGCCTGAAAATGACCTAAATAGCGACATAACTCTAAGCTAAACTAGCAAATAAATGAATCTGCAGATTAAGAATAAATCCATGTGTCATGCAGTATTCTGCGGCATACTCATGATTGCGTTGATTTTTTTTCAAATCTAGAAGATCAGGCTCCCAAAAACTAATCACTTCATTGATTTCAGAACGCTCTGCTATTGTCAGCTTACGCCTCTCCTCGCGAATTATTTTCACGCGCCGAGGTTCATTTTTATAAATATTCATAGGACTGACAAAAACTGGTTTCTTTGTATGTTCCGCCCATTCATGTGCCCACGAAGGTAGTGTGCTATAAGCTAAATACTTATCTTCTTCTGGTGCTGACATTACAAATTTTAAACAATCAGCACGCGCTAACATGTTTACGTTGGGTTTAAGATAACGAAGGACTAATCCATTTTTCTCTAGACATTTGGGGCTTACGACCAGCACAGTACTCTGAGGTAAATCAGGCAATAGAGAGGTTCCATTAGATTCAATTTGCGTATACTGAAAATGATACTGTGCTTCTTTTAAAAACGCTGATACATTATTTTGTAATGCAGGCTCTCCACCAGTAATAACCAGAACCATTTTTTTTGCCATACACTGG
>NZ_JBAQZB010000094.1:0-26511 GCF_049790535.1 Legionella sp. | reverse complement strand
TGTTTTATTAGGCCTCATGTTGCCAAGATAGGCTAAATAGCGCCCTGCAAAATTCTCAAAGAAAGATTGTACTTTGAGGTGATAAAACTCTGTTTGTATTCTTTCTGACATGGTTGTCCCTTTTTTTAAAGTATGCAAAGGCAGGGGCAATCCATAGGTCATGCCCCCGTTTGGTGTTTTTAAGACGAACGACTTCCTACGCGTTTATCAGCGTATTAGTCAAAACGGTCTGAAATTAACCTAATGGTGGCGAATCAAGTGATTTCTTGTATGAGAAACATTGAATATTAAGGACAGAATAAACTAATATAACGTAGGTCATGATTTTTACTCTCTAAAGTAAATTATTGTGGCTTAGCTGGCAGTTGGGACTACGAATCCCTTCTATCAGCGCTTTTTAAAATAAGCTAAAATATTTAGCCATTTCATCTTATTTTATTATCTTGTTGATTTCAATAAAAATTTACACTTTGAGGGTTTGCGCTACAAGGCAAGCTCTCTATGTGATTGATAAGCCCAATAGCAGTAATAATTAATTTTCTTTTCTTATAAGCTCCGTCAACTACCTGCAGAATTGCTGCCCATCCCCAACACCCTCAATTTGTTACTTGGATAGCAATCATGAGCTGTTAATACTTATGGGTAATGATGTGCAAAAGTAGGGCACTTTAATCGGCTTATAGTAATCTAACTCTTTGATTCCCCAATCGAAAGAGGACTAAAGTGCCAAGAAAAGATATTATCCTAAATTTGCCTGGTTATACAAAACCAAGGTGACAGGAAACAATCCTGTTTATATTAAAATAAATTACAATCGAATTGTTCGGTGTATTTATTGCAATGGAAAACGTCTAAGGAAGAAAGATAGTTTTGAGCGCAAGATACGGCATGAATCACTAGGCTTACGTTATAGTTATTTGTGTATCAAAGCGCATAAGTTTCAATGTTATGAGTGTAAGCGCTATTTTAATCAGCGTTTTCCAGGGATGGAGAGAGGAAAAAGTTTAAGCCAATCTGTGTTTGCAAAATATTTAAATGTCAGTCCTGCAATAATTTGCGGCATAAAACCACCTAAAACTTGCATACTAATATCAATCTTTGGTCGTGATGATTCTGCTAAAATCTGCTAATAGCCCTTTTTGAATTGATTTGGAAAATATTTTTGAACTAAATTTTCAAGAATTATAACTGTTTCAGCATCAGGTTCACCTGAAATGTCATTTTGTCTGAAATGCATTTGGAATGCTTGCAAAACATTGCGTGTTTGTTGATCTAACTTTCCGGTAATTTCAATAGGATAACCATATGTTTTTAAATTTTCTTGGAGCTCGTGAAAATTTATGGTTATTGCCTTTTTTATATCACGAATTTTTTCCGCAACTTGCTGCTCATCAAACCAAGCACCAATATTATTCTCAAAAAGTTTTTTCCATGGAAATAAAGGACCCGGGTCTTGTTTTCTTCCTGGTGCTATATCACTATGACCTATTACATTAACCGGTTCAATTTTGTAATCATCAACAATTTTTTTTGCAAGTGCTATAACAGTTTCAATTTGATATTCTTCATAAGGATACCAATATCGTTTTCCCTTATCATCTTTATAACCCAAATTAACAATTTCTATTCCGATGGAAGTGTCATTAATATTTGTTCGTGTTCCCCACCTGCTAACACCCGCATGCCAAGCACGTTTCCTATCTTCTACTAATTGAAAGACTTTTCGTTCGCCCTCAATAGAAGCTTCTGGAACTAAATAATGTGCACTTACCTCTCTTTTGGGATCGGTTAACGTTTTTAATGAATTATCAAAATCCAACGCCGTATAATGCAAAACTAAATAGCGAATACGTTGATTAAAATTTGGCGAAGAATGGATTGGGTCAATAATTAAATTATCATTATTCTTCATTGTTACCCCCTTGTAAAACAATTTTTTAAAAATTAAAACAACGTAACTATATGAAATTAAAATAAAATCTTCAAGTTGTTTGAAATTTTAATAAAGCTACCACTGAAGTTACCATTCATCAAATAGTAATGATTATCATTTGCATTTACAATATGATTCTATTAGACTAAACTCGTTTATTTGATTGAATTGACAGGATTATATTTTTTACTAGCCAAGGATATTTATGAAAAATTACAATTATGATGCTTTGTTTGAGTTTGTTTACGAACTAATTAATACACAAATTGAAAAGTATGTAAACTTAGTTAAAATTGGGATTGGACCTGATGCCTCAATAAATGCGAATTTGGTTTTAGATGAAGTCACTGAGCTAATGGATTCTGCAAAAAATTTGCTGATGCATATAGAAAAACCACCACATACTCATGAGGAATTTGTAATTATCTTAGAACAAGTGAGATTTTATTTAGAACAAGAACAATTGCGTGGCACTGCAAGTTATTTGCTTGATGAAAATAAAGTCCATTCAGGACAAATAGATTGGATGAATAAACAATTTGGAGTTTTTTCTGAATTTTCTGCCGCAGCGGATATTGATATGAGCCGCCCAGCTCTAGCGATAACGGAGAGTCAAAAACAATGTGAACACGATAGCAATGCTATTGCTTTTTATATATTAGATATAGCGAAAAAATTAAAATCAGATCCTAAAATTGAATTTGAACAATCTTTTCCTAAACATGCAGCGATAATCCTGAGAAGAAATGCTTCACCTGAAATTAACAGATATAATCAGCCCAATATTTCTCAAAAAATTGATGAATTACACGCCAGGACAAATACGTTTTTGAAACAGTCTAACTTAAAAAAGCGTGATGATTTATTTTGTATAGCTGATTTGAATAAAAAACAGTTAACACATCAGGAACTGCTCACGCAACTTTTGAGCCGTTATCAATTGGTTAAACCAAATTCAAAATTATTTTCGCAAGAGGACCAAGACCATCAAATCAGCTCCACTCAATCAAAGAGTATATTAAATTCAGTTTTAAGTAAGAGAGGTTTTTTTAGTACTGTAGCTGTAATAGGAATTCCAATTTCATTAGTGTTGATTAATTACCTGAAGCAAAAGCAAGAGGATCCAATGCAAAGAGCACAATTAAATTAAATACTAGTATATATAACATTTTGTTACAACAAAATTGGAGAGCTTACCTTCGTAATTGGGAAGGCTCTATCACAAAAAATACATGTTATTAGAATCAATAGAATAATTTTATTAAATTGGAAATAATAACGATAGTCCTCAAAATTAGAAAAAACAACTTACAGCTGACTTCATCTGCCGTTATCATTAAACCGCTTTATTACAGAATAATCGTTATATTAATGAAGTATACCTAGGAGAAAGATTATAAATGACCATTCCCAATTTTCTTCGATTGTTACAAGGTGTTTTGCTCGGTGATATAAATGCCTGGACTCAATGGAACCATTATAAAAAATCCAATGCATTTTCTGAAAACTTTATTAACGAGGTCTTATCCATTCTCCAAGAAAAGCTAATACAAAACCCTAATGATTCATATGCTTTAATCTTGCGTGCTTATATGCACCAGTTTGGCCAAGGTGGTCCGGTGAACTATACTGCCGCTGTAGACCTTTATGAACAAGCTATTGAATTAGGTAATAGTGAGTCCATGAGTAATCGCGCTTGTATGCACGTGTTTGGCCAAGGTGGTCTAGTGAACTATGTTGCCGCCATTGACCTATTTGAACAGGCTATTGAATTAGGCCATAGTACAGCGATGAGTAATCGCGCATCTATGCACTTTTTTGGTCAAGGTGGTCCAGTGAACTATGCTGCCGCCATTGATCTTTTTGAACGGGCTATTGAATTAGATAATAGTACGGCTATGAATAATCGCGCTTCGATGCACATGTTTGGCCAAGGTGGTCCAGTGAACTATGCTGCCGCTATTCTTCTTTATGATCGAGCTATTAAATTAGGTAATACTACGGCGATGAATAATCGCGCTTACATGCATTTCAATGGTCAAGGAGGTTCAGTGGACCATAACGCCGCGATTGCTCTTTATAAACACGCTTATTTTATTGAGCAGAATGAACCTCCATTAAGTGCGTTAAAACACATTTTTGAGAAAACAAAAAGTCTAAAGGCACGGCATGCACTGATATTATGTTATTTAAAAAGTGATCAAATTAATGCGGCAAGAATACTGTCTGCACAACATGACAGAGAATTAAATTTACTTCTTTATCCATTTCTCCATCAATCTATGAATGAATTACCTAAGAATATACAATTCACACAAAGGCTAATTGATTTCTTCACTGAAATTTATGATGGGGAAAATGACGATGAACGCTTAAAATACATTCAATTTAAAATAGCTTTATATAATAAAGAAGAACAGCTTGCCTTCGATTTATATGCCGCTTATTTAGGCGAAAATCATCAACTTACTGCATTTGATTTTTATCGTCTTGGCAGTTTCTGCTTAAGTGGTATTGAAGGCTTATCACCTGAAAATAAAATTAAAAAATGGGAACAAGCTTGCGAATTTTTTCTTAAAGGATTTCACCAAGGTGATAAAGATTGTAAAACAATGCTCATTCATATCTTGGCTGCCAAAGAAGCTTTGGAAGCAGGACTTTCTGCCCCTAGGTATTGTCTGCAAAAAAACGTGGAGCAAGCAAATTACCAAAATCAAGAATTGATTAATCGTTTTAGCCATAAAATACAGCAAAATCGGCGTGAAGCAAGTACTCTGCATAAAACAGCTTTGTTAACATTTATTACAATTAAAAAACATCGCCTACAAAAAGGGAAAACCAGTAGTAAATCAATGAAATTAGCCCAAAAGATAGTACCTGCATTAAATCACGCTCCTTTAGAAATAATCTTAAAAAAACCGCAGGTTTTAAATCACATTAAAAAAGAAGGCGCTTTATACAAGATACTCAATGGTTTTTTTGCGTCAGACGAGGATAATCCATTGAAATTAATAATGAATGAACACGATTGCCAAGCAATAATAAAACAAACGAATAGTGGCAGAGCAATCTATCAAGTATTAACCACTGGTAAATACATCTCATCCAAAGGTTTAAGAATACTTGCCCAACATCAAGGGCAAACCCTTGATTATATCAAGTCGCTTTCCGGTAAAATACAAGAAGATGCTCTCAAGAAAGCGTTAGATAGTAATTCGTCATTAGGTCAATATTTTCATCTTAAATGCTGCTTTTTCACACCTCACGGAACACAATATCCCCTAAAAGCCCTTAAACAAATGCACAAGATGAAACCATAATTTTTACATTTTTTTATTTATCCCCTTTTAAGTACTTTGCCGCAAGTAAGTGCAACAAGTTACGACCAAATTTTTTGATTTACTTAAAGAAAGTGAAAATAACAAAAAATCGGAACAGCTCATTAAAGCGCGACAGAATACGGTATTTAACATACTGCACACAGAGATATCCACAGAAAATGTGGATATCTAGTTGATGTCTCACAATGCTCAATGGTCTTATCAGTAGCTATCCATCAAGCAGGTCTTAAAATTTTAGCTAAAACCCTGCTTAAAGAGCAGCTTAGTCACAATAAAGAACAATTAATTAAACTGGTAATATATTCCTTGCTCAAGTAACTCTCTAAGACCAGTAAGCGCATCTGTTTTTTCTACTCCGAAATATAATAAGCCTTTAAACAGCAATTAATTTTTAATATTCAATATAATGCTTTGCGATACACCGCATTACATGCATTGTTTGCGCATAATTTAAACGAGGGTCCACCAAGCTCTTATAATTTTTCTTAAAGTCAGTTATTGAACTACTAATAGACGATTTATAATCTACACATTCTGTTACATTCTGATGTGTTGCTTCAAGATGAATGGCATTAAGTTGACTACTCAATTTTCTATGAATCAAAAAAGAACTCTTGATTTCCTCAATAATATTGCTGAGCTTTCTTATCTTTATCCCCGAATTTAGGGTTTCAGTATTTCCGTGCATGGGATCACAACTCCATAAAACAGTACGTTGTGTTTTTTTCACTGCTTCAATTAATTGTGGCAGAATGTGATGGACCTGCTGCACCCCTAATCTGGGAATTAGCGTGATACGTCCAGCAAGATAATCAGGATCTAATTGATTAATTATCTTTATAAGTGTTGGAATAGAGGTATCTGGCCCTATTTTTATTGCAAGCGGATTAGCAATTTTTTCCAAATAGTCAATGTGCTCAATACTATTGACGGTATGTTTACCAAGCCAGGGAAAATGGGTTGAAAGGTTGTAATGTAATCCCGTTTGTTTATCCAGTCGAGTTAACGCTTGTTCATAATAGAGTAATAAGGCCTCATGGCTTGTATATATTTTTTGGTCTGTCTTTAATTCTCGATTCCATTGATTAATTTCTTGATAAATAGATGTCGAACAATTACAACTCAGTAGCATTCGCCAGGGATCTTGGGTACGGTGTTGTTTATGAAATTGATTTACCATATCGCCAAAGTAAAAATAAATCTTTTCATTTTGAGAGGTTTCATAAGGATGGCTTCTAAGCTTTGCATAATGTCCTGCTATTCGTCCAACCTGAATTACACTATTCCCAGTTTTTCTTTGAAAAAACTCCGCTAACTGCTGCATAAACTCTAACTTTGCATAAGTTGTATCTTGGTCACATTCATAAAAATTTTCCGCACAATCTCCTGATTGGATTAAAAAATATTTTCCTACGGCTGCTCTTGCCACCAATTTACGGAGCTTATTTATTTCTTTGATAGAAACTAATGGTACTTGGGATTTTAAAATGTTTTGCATGTATATCAATTTATTAGTGGAATGATAAAATGGAGGGTATTGCTTTCCCTGATTTTTAATTTGCTGGACAGATTCGTACATATTCACAACTCCTTGTAGCTAGACTTAGCCTTATAATTTTAATCTTTAGTACTTCTTCGCATTTATATATATAAAACAATCATAAATAAATATTTAATAATATTTTTTAAATCATATATAGTTTTAATAAATCATACAATAATTCCTATGGGTTTATTTGCATTAATTATAATAAAATGTTATTTTTCCCATCAGATTATTTATTTTATGGGTTTTTTTTATCATGAAATTATTGGTTAACATTGTCGGTGCAGGACATCTTGGAAAAACGATAGGCAATTTACTTTTAAAACATCAATTAGTAACGATTGGAGGTATTTGTAATACATCAAAAATAAGTGCTGAATCCGCGATAAAATTTATTGGAGGAGGTACGTATTATCCTGCCATTTGCGAATTACCTTCTGCTGATATTACATTTATAACCACACCTGACGATCTAATTAAACAAGCCTGTGATGAATTATCAAAAAACCCTTTCTTAAAACAAGAAAATATTGTCTTACATTGTAGTGGTTCTCTCACTTCAGATACATTAAATTCAGCATCAAATAAAGGTTGTTTTGTAGCAAGTGTACATCCTATGAGAAGCTTTGCAAAACCTGAATTAAGTATTGAGGAGTATCAGGGAACTTATTGTGCTATGGAAGGAGATGAAAAATCTCTTCCAATACTCAAATCTTTATTTGAAAAAATTGGCTCAATTACTTATCAAATTGATAAATCAAAAAAATCTTTGTACCATGCTGCGGGAGTGTTTTCTTCTAATTATTTGGTAACTCTTGCTCAACAAGCCTTAACATGCATGCAAGAATCTGGAGTAGAAACAGAAATTGCCATGCATATTATTACAAACCTAATGAAAGGCTCTATATCTAATCTTGAAAAAACTTTATCTCCCAAACAATCCTTAACTGGACCAATCCAAAGAGGTGATGTTTCGACTATAGAAAAACATATGGATGCGTTATATGATGAAGACAGGAAGATCTTATACTCGTCTCTAGGAAGAGCGACTCTTGCATTAACCACACATAAGCATGAAAAAAAAGAAATTATTGAAAAGGCATTGACAACTGATGTAAAGAAAGATCCTCAACAACCTCATCTCTTTTTTTGAAATTATCTTGGGTTAGATTTTACTAACCCAAATCAAGTTTCTTTTTAAATGGATTTAATCTCAACAATTGATCTTTAATATTATTAGATAATTTAGGGGTTAATTTTTTAGCGCTGAACCCTTCTCTAAACCCCACCCTATAACCTAAATCATGCGCATCATCACTTCTCATCTCATTAATAAGTTCTCTAGATGCACTAATATGTTTTTCTGAGTATCTTGTTATTTTTCCAAATGAATCTTTGAGAAGGATGGTACCATTTCTATCAATTTCTAATACTTGAAATTTTCGTCTACGCTCCTTAATGGTATAATCTAACCGTGTGATTACTACAGCATCCTGGGGACTAAGTCCAACTAATGCATTTGGATCAGTGAGCAACTCTTCTGTTGTATATTTTGGAAATGCATTTTTTCCAACTAATTGCATAACACAAATTTCATGGCCATACGATTTGCTATAAATAATATCATCTAAGCGGAGAGTATATTGCGGCTCAAATTTATTTACCAAACCACCTAAAAAACTTACGACATTACATGGCTTCATCCTGCTGAACTCCTAATAAAACGTTTCCAACTAAGACGAAAAATAAAATTACTGATTTTTCGAATTTTTACCTCTTAACATCATAATTATATAGAAAAGGGTTATAATTTATTCCATGATCAAAAACATCGCAATTTTCCCACTTTTTGACTTTAGCTGCAATAATAGAAACTAATGGCGCGACCACTAAAGCAAAAATTAATTTGTAATACCAAACACTAATAATTATTTTCCATATTTCTAGAGGAGATTTTAATCCAACGTATAATGTGACATATGCTACAAAACACAATACAAATTCGCTAATAGAGCTTGATAAGATCGTTCTAATCCAGAAACTTTTCCCATTCATCCATATTTTTATTTTTGACATTAGAAATGCATTTGTAAACATTCCACTCGACACTGACATACAGCTAGTAATGTTAGTTCTTATTATATGTTTAAACGTCTCATTATAATTAATATTATTCAAATCATTAGCAGGGTTGGGAAAGTTGATTGCTACAGTAATTAAAATGCCAAATAAAAATTGACATATGAGCGCATTCCATATTAATTTTCTTGATATTTGATAACCATATACATCTGCAATTATATCTCCAAGTGAAAATACAATTGGAATTATTAATCCACTTACAGGTACATTTGTTCCAAAAAGCGTTGTCATTCTAAATGCAGTAATATCACAGACTATAAAGATGGTTATAAAAAGCATCATAAAAAAATACACATACCTATATTGAGTATAATTTAGAGCATGCGCATTTAAATCCTTAGAATGCATTATTTGATCTTCCACCATTTACCTATATGACTCAATTGACTTTGTTACTACACCAATAATTTTATAACGTTCAAAATGCTTCATCTCTCCAAATCCAGGATTTACTGGTTTAAAATAAAAATCATTTCCATTCATGAATATTTGTCTAAAAACAGGCGCGTCGTTTGAGCTGTCACTTAAATTACATAAAACATAATCACCTTCGACTGGCTTAAGATTCGGCTCGATAATAACAATTGAGTTACTTTGAAATGCAGGTTTCAGAACATCACTATTAATAGCAACTCCAAAAACATCTTCTGAGGTTATACCAGCTGCCCCAATAAATTTTAAAACTTTAGCATTTTTTCTTCCATGAGCTATTTCTTCTAACGAATATACAGATATAGGTACTAAATTCCCCATTTTCTTTTTATTTTTATATTCAAGGCTTGAAAGATCTTCATAAAGAAATGCATCCATCTCAACTCTAAAAAAATCGATAAGTGGCTCGATAGACGATACAGTTGGATTGCCACTATCTCTTTTTAGTCTCGCTAATGTTGCAGCAGGTACTCCTGTTGCGATTGATAGCTGTTTAATATCCAAGGAATGTTGGGATAGTAGATAAGTTAAGTTGGCACTGAGGAATGATTTTTTTTTCTCTTTTTTAAAAGTACATATCATTTTTATTAACAAATATAATATTTTTATCTAAAAAATAACAGAATATGCTTATAAATACAATTTTAACATTCATATATGAAGAAGTTTATTTATAAAAAATTTAACATAATAGTTCCTACCCTCTTAAGAAACATTTGATCAGTTCTTGCCATAACGAATATCAATAAACACAGCTTCAATCAAATTGGTGCACGCTAGTTTTTCAAAAGTAGCTTGGCGATACTGTTCCACTCTTCTTATTGATATTTAAAAAAACAAAGCAATTTCTTTAATCGTTTTGTCTTGAGCAGAAAGGTACAGGCATTGATTCTCTTCTTCAGTTAATCGAAAATCTAGATAAATTACTATCCGGACCTATAAGGCCTTTTTTGTGTGGGTTTTTGGTGGCTTTATTTTGGAATCCAATTTGATCTTATGTAATAATATTTATATCAATAACATTATACCTATGATACGTATAATATAAATATTAATACGTTGACACAATGGAACCTACTTACTCTGTAAAAGATTTTGTTGGCGGTATTTAATATATGGCTGAATCTGACTTAGAGAAATGCTTTGGATATGATTGTATTATCGAAACCAGTGAGGGTACTTTTTTTCGTAGATTACTACAAAGAAAAAATGGATATGCCTTGGTCTGTTTAAATGCTCAAACAAAGACTGAAGAACCTGTAATTTTTACAAAGAAAATTCTTGCGGTAACACCTATCCTTTGACACCGCTGGAAATTTAATAAGCCGGAACAAACCACAGACATGAAATATTTATCTAAAATAAGGAACATTATATGAAAAATGCGCTTATTACAGGAGCGAATAAAGGGATTGGTTTAGAGTTTGCTCGCCAGCTTAAAAGTAATGGATATTATATAATTGGATGCTGCCGCAACCCATCTCAAGCAAATAATCTCAATAAGTTTGCGGATGAAATCATTAAATTAGATGTGACGATTGATGATGATATAGTATCACTGAAAGAAACCCTTAATAACCGCCCAATAGATTTTCTAATCAACAATGCCGGTACTAGTGGAGAGCAAGGTGTAACTGTCGGCAATATCAGTAGAGAGAACTTCATTCATGTACTCAATGTAAACTGCATTAGCGTTATTAAAATATGTGATGCTTTACTACCCAACGTTCAAAAAAGCCAAGAAAAAAATATTTTAGTCATTAGTTCACGAATGGGTAGTATCTCTGATAATAAGCAGGGTCGCTCATATGCTTATCGTTCTAGTAAAGCCGCTTTAAATTGTGCAATGCGTAGCTTCGCAATAGACGTGGAAGCAACAGGTATTCACGTCATGTTAATTCATCCAGGATGGGTTAAAACAGATATGGGTGGGCCTAATGCTTTGATTGATATTCAAACTAGTGTTACTGGCATGCTCAATCAAGCTGAACAATATTTTTCTAAAAGCCATGCTGAAATACTACACCGCTTTGATGGTGGAACTATAGCTTGGTAATTAGTTGTAATTTCGCCCAATATAATAATAGAGCATTCGGATAGCATTTTGCTATGTTACCCGTATTTTTTCTCGCGCTTAAAAAAAGAGAGGATTATGGATAATTATGGAAATAACCAATTTGGTTTTATGAGTCAGCAAAAGAAATTTTTTAAGACTTTTGCAAAAGAATATTTAGCCTTTCTAGGAAATGCCAAGCCTACCGCAAAACACGTGTCAGAAATGCAAAATGTACTGTCGCATGGTGGGTACGGCAAGTGATTTATCTAGATTTTCGTTTAAACAAAAAAGAGAACCAATGCTTGTACCTGTTTGCGCAAGGAAAAACGATTAAAGAAATTGCTTTGTTTTTCAAGTGACAGTAAGAAGAGTGGAACAGCATCGCCAAGCTATTTTTGAAAAAAAAACTAACATGTACCAATATGATTGAAGCTGTTTTTATTGGTATTCGTTATGGCAAGATAAGTCCATTGAATGAACAAAATTGCCTCGGTTTATCGTAGTTATTTTTATTGAGCATCGATTGGGTTAAGGGGCCATCCGCAAAATCTTTAGTCTTGAGTCAATAAATAATACCTGGCCAATAATAATAAATAAGGCAGCTACAACAAGTGATAGTTCTATAGGAAATAAACTACCCATTTTCAAGATTAAAATAATTTGTTGTGCCGCTACACTAGCACCAAAAAAACCAAAAACTAAACTAAAATAGCGAGTCAAATATGGAAAAACTGGTAATAAAATTAAAACGCCTAGTAAACCAATCATTGTACGTTCACAGCGGCAATAGATACACTTGGGAACTAAATGATTTAAATCCATCGTCCAAGTTACCAGAGAAAGCACTATTGATATAGTTCCAATAAATAAAGCAAATTGTTTACGGGACATAAAAGTGCTCCCATTAAAAAGTTAAATATGTCCCATTATTGCCTATGGATGACTATAAAGAAAGCATTTTTGATAACTCCCTCTTGCTAAAGTGAAGCATTACCTATGCAAGTAGCTTGAGAAATATTATACATCGTAGAGTAGATTTCTTTTTGCCGAATAATAAAATTCTTATCCCAAAATACCTGGATAGTTTTTAGGATATTGAATTAATTTTTTTCAATTAATGACATCTCTAATCCCTTAATTATGCCTAACTTTATAATTAAACCAGATAGAGTTTATACTCATAGATATTAGGTCTGATGACAATTTTTAAATATTTTCAAAAAAAGACAAGACGTTGTGGATATTTCTACTTGCAGAAAGATCATCGAAAAACAAGGAACAAGGAATGATTAAGAATGTTGACTTTTTACTTATTGGCGGAGGATCGTCCTGTGCATTTAATGCGGAGACATTAAGAAAAGAAGGAGCAACAGGCAACATCATTATTCTATCTGCCGAAAGCTTCCTTCCCTATTATCGCCCTCAACTTCCCAAAGCATTCCTACTTGGGAAAAGAACTGTGGAACAACTTCTTATATTCGATGAAAGTTACTACAAAAAAAATGATATCGAGGTAATTCTTGATACAAAGGCACTAGCTGTTGACCCAAAAAACAAAATCGTGAAAACAGATAATGCCGGCAATTTTCATTTTAAGCAATTGCTTATTGCTACTGGTTGTAGCCCCAAAAAAGTAGACATTCCTGGAAATAATTTAACTAAAATTTATTATCTAAAAACAATTATCGATGCGCAACCAATCATTCAAGAAATAAAAAAAGCAAAGAAAGTAGTCATTTTTGGAGGAGATTTTATTGGTATTGAGGTTGCATCTTTATTAATCAAACAAAATATAAAAGTTACTATTGTTACGGAAGAATTTCATTTATTTAACGTGAGACCTTCTATCGAAATAGGTACTTTCATTGCAAATCAAGGTGTTGAAGTGATTCTCCATGAAACAATAAAAAAATTTCATGGTAAGAGTTCTGTCAAATCAGTGGAAACAAGTACTGGTAAAATTATAGCGTGTGACTGTGTAATTATTGCAGATAACTATTTACCTGAGACGGATTTTCTTAATGGCAGTGGAATTCATGTTGATGATGGCATTCTTGTGAATCAATACCTACAAACAAATATAGTAGATATCTTTTCTGCAGGTGATGTTACTAATTTTTTTGATCCTGTATTTAGAAGATTCCATAGAAATGGCGGTATCGATAATGCAATGAAACAAGGCAGGATTTCAGCATTAAATATGATGGGAATGAGAAAAAGTTATAACAGTGCATCCTACTTCTATTTTCAAGCCTTTGATAATTCTATTACTGTTATCGGCGATACAACCGACGCTAAAGAACGAATTGTCAGAGGCTCAATAGAGAAAAAAAACTTTGCCCTTTTTTATTTAAAGAATGGATTTTTACAAGGAGCATTTTTTTCCGGAAGACCAATAGAAGAAATTAAAGCGGTGGAATCGCTTATTCTCAATCGAGTCAATTTAAAATTTCACAAAAAACAACTTCTTAATCTTAATGTTTCTCTTGCAGAAATAGCAACCCAGAGAATTCTTACTCTGCAAGGTGGAGGTGCCCTCGGTGCTTTTGAATGTGGGGTGGTGAAGGCGATGGAGGAATATGGCATTTATCCAGATATTGTTTCCGGCATTTCTATAGGGGCATTTAATTCAGCAATTATTGCTGCAAATCCGAGACATGCAACAGAGGCATTAGAAGCATTTTGGAGTGATCTCTCACTGGATATGTTAAACGTCGCAAATGAACAAATGCGACGGCTTTTCTCTTCTTGGCACGCAATTGTTTACGGGTCTCCCAACTTTTTCTATCCACGATGGGCTATGACATTGAATAGCCCAGAACAATTTCCTATAAACTGGACAAGTTTTTATGATGTTTCTTCAGTGAAAAATCTTTTGAACAAATACATCGATTTCGAAAAATTAAAAGATAGCCCTATTCGTTTACTTGTCATGGCAGTTAATGTTGAGACCTCAGAATTTGAAACATTTGATAGCTATACAGACATCATCACACCCGAACATATTCTTGCTAGTGGCAGTCTGCCTCCCGGATTTCCATGGACGACAATAAATAATAAACATTACTGGGATGGAGGAATCGTTACCAATACACCAATTGACTCCACACTGGAGATCTGTGGTTCAACAAACAAAGAAATTTATATAGTAGAACTTTATTCAAGAAATCGTTCACTTCCTCAAAATATGATAGAGGTTCTCACAAGAAAAGATGAGATCTTATTCGCAGAAAAGATAAGAAAAGACATACAAACCCGAGATCTCATTAATGTATACAAAAGGCTTATTGAACGGATTTTGATCTTTTGTGAACCTACTCTAGCTGAAGAAATCAGACAATTACCTGTTTATATTCAAACAATGGGCGATCCAGGCATCCATTCCATTACCAGGATTACACGCAAGGTTGGAAAAGACGAACCCTATGCATGGGACTCTGACTTTTCAAGAGAAACTATTGAACAACTTAAAGAACAAGGTTACAAAACTACGAAACAAATACTCGCAAAAAAGTCAAAAAAAAGTTCTAGTTAGACAATGATGTAACTTAATGCCTAATGCTTATGAAGGAGGAAAAGCCGTTTGCAATATTATTTAAATAAACTAACCTTTTATCATAAGATAATTTAAAAGGATTTTTATGCAAGCACGTGCTTTCAATAGTATTGCAATAGATAAAAAAAAGGAGTCTTCACAAAATCTTCACTCAATAAAGATAAAAGATGAAATTCATTATTATTTAAATTTACCTGACAAAATTGTGGATGAATTGCATTCTAAAACCAATACATCATCTATTATATTAAAAGAAAAGATATAAAGCAGAATCTGCAGCCCAATATTATTGCTCCAGTATCTATCTCGATTTGTACAAGCTGATCATGAGCGGATCGAAGTAATAATCAACTGATGTTAATATTAAATCCATTAGCTTTAAGGACAGGCTTTATTCAATAGTAAACATAATAGGGAGCTTAATTCATGTGGCAAAAACAGTTTTATCTTATCTCCCTGTTTATTTGTCTCGCTCTATTGGGGCTGACTTTTATTTGGCCTAATAGCGCTTATTTTTATATGGTTGTTATTCCAATTTTCATACTAGGTGTAGTCGACACTTTTTCTCAAAATAACATTCTTTATAATTATCCAGTCATTGGTCATATTCGTTTCTTAATGGAATTTATTAGTCCCGAAATCAGGCAATATTTTCTTGAGGATGATAAAAGTGGACGACCTTATAACCGCGAGCAACGAGACTTAATAAAAAACAGAGCTCAAAATAGGAATGGAATCCATCCTTTTGGTACAGAACAGGATATTAAAGTTGAGGGTTATAATTTTACTTTGCATTCAATGGCTGTGAAGTCAGTTCCTCCTGAAGCGGCTCGTGTTATAGTTGGTGGGCCAGAGTGCAAACAACCTTATAATAGTTCGAGACTTAATATTTCCTCAATGAGTTTTGGTGCATTGAGTTCTCGTGCTGTTCTAGCTATGAATAAAGGCGCTAAATTAGGTGAATTTTCACAAGATACTGGTGAAGGAGGACTAACGTCATATCATCTCGAATACAACGCCGATATAGTTTGGGAAATCGGCACTGCCTATTTCGGATGTCGTACTCCCGGAGGACGTTTTAATGATGAAGAATTTCGCAAAAAGTCAAATCATAATGCGGTTAAAATGATTGCAATAAAATTATCACAAGGTGCTAAACCAAGTGATGGCGGTTTTTTACCTGGGGTTAAGGTTAGCAAAGAAATTGCCTATTTTCGGGATATACCTGAAGGTAAAGACTGCCAATCACCTGCGGTTCATCCAGAATTCAATACTCCCCGTGGCTTATTAGAATTTGTCTTGCGACTAAGACAATTATGTGGAGGTAAACCAGTAGGTTTTAAATTATGTGTTGGACGACGTAGTGATTTTTTAGGGATATGCAAAGCAATGCTAGTCACTGGAATTACTCCAGATTTTATTACTATTGACGGTGCTGAAGGTGGAACCGGAGCTGCACCAAGTGAATTTTCTGACTATGTTGGACTCGCATTGGACGAAGCATTACCTTTTGTGCATTCAAGTCTCGTCGGGTGTAATCTACGAAAACATATTCGCTTAATCGTGAGTGGTAAAATAGTTGATGGCTTTGATATGTTACAAAAAATAGCACTTGGCGCAGATTTGTGTAATGTAGCCCGGCCAATGATGTTTGCCGTCGGCTGCATCCAAGCACTTCGTTGTCATACGGGAAACTGTCCTACAGGGGTTACAACTCAAGACCCCAAACGTGCCAAAGCCATCGATATTGATACCAAGGCACTCTATGTAAAAAATTATCAACAGGACACAATTAAAAACTTCTTAGATCTAGTGGGCGCCGTAGGCGTTGATCATCCTGACAAGTTGACCCCCGATATGATTTGGCATCGTTTGGGAAATCAAAAGGCAGTAACCTATGCTCAACTTTATGATTATTTACAGCCGGGTGCTCTTTTAAACGGACAAATCCCAGCTGATTTTGCAAAAGACTGGGAGCAAGCAAACGCTGATTATTACTATTGCGTTTAGCTCTAAAAACACTCCCTATTTCAAGATAAGCTCCTGATCTTGACCCTGAAGGGAGCAGACTTTATAAAAAAATATTTAAACCAAGTGTAAAATTGCCTTTTCACATTTTATTTTAAAGCCTTAAATCGCATTTTTTTTAAAATCCAGCTAAGATAAATTTCATTTAAAAATCATAAGGAATGGATCGATATGAATGATTTTTTTCAAATACCCCCGCACTTGGGAAATCAATATGAAGAAGATCGCATTCTTAAGAACTATCTAGCATGGAGGCTCCCTGCGGCCATGCTGAACGAAATTAAGTCTGAATTACATCATTTTGGTCAACGCGTTATTACAGAGATCCATCAGCTGGGTCAAGAAGCGGAGGCATCTCCACCTAAACATATTCCCTATGATCCTTGGGGTAAACGTATTGATCGCATCGAAGTTTCTTCTGCATGGAATAAATTAGATAAGATTTCCGCACAAGAGAAATTAATTGCTATTGGTTATGAACGTCGACATGGGGCTTTATCGCGTATTCATCAATTTATCAAACTGTATTTATTTCATCCTTCCTCAGCAATCTATACCTGCCCACTAGCGATGACTGATGGTGCAGCTCGGGTCTTAGAACTTCATGCCGATACATCATTAAAAAAACATGCCTTTTCTCATCTGACTTCCTCTGATCCGAAACAATTCTGGACTTCAGGTCAATGGATGACCGAACGGACAGGTGGCTCAGACGTAAGTGGTACGGCAACTACTGCTAAAGCTGATGGATCCAGATTTCTGCTGAATGGCGTTAAATGGTTTACCTCTGCAACTACTTCCCAGGTAGCCATCACCCTGGCTCGAATTGAAGGATCACCTGCGGGCAGTAGAGGACTTAGTTTATTTTATCTAGAACTCCGTGATCCGAATGGGAACCTCAATGGTATTCGCATTAATCGTTTAAAAGATAAATTGGGCACCTGTGCTTTGCCCACTGCAGAACTTACTCTTGAGAATACCTCAGCAATTTTAATTGGTAGTGCTGAAGAAGGAGTCAAAAAAATCTCAACACTATTTAATATTACACGCATATACAATGCCTGTTGCGCTGTGGGATACATGCGTCGCGCCATTGCTCTTGCTCGTGATTATGCTTCCAAACGTATAGCCTTTGGGCGTCCTTTATCACAACACGGACTTCATTTAGAAACCTTAGCAAACATGCAAATTGAATTTAGCGGTGCATTTTTTCTGGTTTTTCATGTTGTTGAATTGTTGGGAAAAGAGGAATCAGGTGAAGCAACAGACTCTGAGCGAACGGTATTACGGTTATTAACACCACTAGTAAAACTTTATACTGCAAAACAAGCAATTGCTTTAGTGAGCGAAGCTTTAGAGGCATTTGGTGGCGCTGGTTATATCGAAGATACTGGACTTCCACAATTACTACGAAATGCACAAGTTCTATCAATTTGGGAAGGAACAACCAATATCCTCAGTCTGGATGTTTTACGCACTATTCACCGAGATAATGCTGCAAAAACCTTTCTTAATGACATTCAAAAACGCTTAAATCAAATCACGAGCCAAAAACTCCTCTCTTCCAAAAATAAAACTCAAGAGGCGCTACAAACACTCCAATCCTATATCGATTTGATGGCGCAAATGAGCGATGAGGAACAACACATTGGGGCTCGTCAGTTTGCTTTTGCAATGACGCAAACTTATATCGCCAGTTTATTGCTAGAATATGCGCAATGGTCTTTGCAACAGAATAAAGATCCCCAAGCAAGCATTACGGCTATTCGTTGGTGTGGAAAAAATCTTACCGATCTCTTGCTCGTTTCTAAAATTTATCAAAAAAACTCACGAATGCTGGCTATGGATGAAGGCTAACAAGACAATAGAGTTTTTCGAAACATGATCTACTTTGTTTCAGAAATTACCTATTCAAATTTACTGAGTGAAGCATTCTCCTGCAAAAATTTTTTTACTGCTAATAAATCAAGATAAGTTTTTTTCTTATCCGCTGGATTACGCAAAAGATAAGCAGGATGATAGCTAACTATAAAGGGAGTATTTTTATAATAATGCACGGTATTGCGTAATTGCTTCAATGCAAGCGATTTATTTAATAAAAATTGTCCGGCAAAACGTCCCAAAGCAAGAATTAGACTGGGTCTTAAAAGCTCTATCTGACGCATCAGATAAGAACTGCATTGAATAATTTCCTCAAGTTGCGGATCGCGATTATTGGGAGGTCTGCATTTTAAAACATTGGCGATATAAAAATCTTTTTCAAACAGTTCGACACTCTGCATCATTTTGTTCAATAATCCACCTGCTTTGCCTACGAAAGGCAAACCTTGCTGATCCTCATAAAAGCCAGGAGCTTCGCCAATAATCATTAGATTAGCTTGTGAACTACCCCGAAAAAAAACAGTTTGTTTACGAGTCTTATGAAGAGAACAGCGGGTACACGCAGCAACTTCTTTTGATAATAAAGATAATTGCACTTCACAAGGTGAAACAGGATGCAAATAAGATAACCCTTCAGACATAAAAAACTCATTTCCTTGACATCTTCCCCTCTTCTAAAAGAAATAGGGACCACACACCAGACCCCTACAACCTTGCACACATAAGATCTAGTGACAAAATACTAACCATTTATTATAAATAAATCAGAACAAAAAATTTCTTGCAAACTATTCCTCTTTTAAATAAGTGAATATGACTAATTTCAGAACACTAATCTATACTCAAAATGTGAGCCCACAAAATTAGTTTAAAAATAACACGGATTGGCCACATAAAAGGAGCTTTTTATGAAATTTAATTATTTAGTTACCTTCCTAATCTTATTACCATTTTATGCATTTAGCAATTCTCATGATAATTTTAAATTCATGACCTTATCTTCGCACAATGAAAATAAAAATACTCAATCAACAATTTTCACTAACGAATCCACAAACTTTAAACATTCCACATCCTTCACACGAACTATTGATTTCCCAACACAAATTATTCGAATGGACAGTAATGTAGAAAATCAGCAGATAACTTGTAAGACGGTCCATGATCAAATCAATAAAATTTTAGTAGAAAATATTGCAAACAATCATTTTATTTATGCAATTTACATTAGCTGTCACTATAATCCAGAAACGTATCTTGCGACACAATTTACTATTAATAGTTATTTTGATCCGGCAAATGACGAAGGAGTTACTTATTTAAAATCCTATCTTGGAGAATACAATGGTTCTAATTTCTTAGGGACTAAATTAAAAATTGAATCGGCTAAAGGATTAATTATTTCATTGAGTATGGCTGCAGGAATGAAAAAAAATCCAACGAAACCTCCTTTTATTGAATATCGAAGAGATCGCAGTAATCTTTATTTTAAAAATAACTACGAAATGAAAAATAAATTATTTACGGATATTTACCAAAATTTCTACTCAAATGAGCCTGATTTGGTTCTTTCCTTTTTGAACAAATGGATATTTTCCCACGCAGATTCACTGTATAAAGCCATATTAAGGGATTCAAATTATGCAGAATTACAACCCGAACGAATTTTTCTCATGGAAAATGATGGGGAACTCTTTGTTTCTGTCTTAAAACAATATTTTATGCATTATTGTGAACAATATGACAATCATCGATGCTTAAAAAAACCTATCTAATACCAACATCGGTCGCAGATGATAAATACATTAATTAACCCCACTCAGGTTCTAATGCAGAAGAAAGCTTTTGTTTTACCCCAATGCTTTCTTCTGCCAATGCCTTATCATTAACAATCTTGGTTACACACGCATCGGACCAAACATTTAACGCCGTTTCTAACATATCTATTAACCCATAAAAAGGTAAAATAACACCCATTAATACGATAGGAATATTCATGCTGGATAAAAGACTAATACTGAGGAAAAAACATCCCATGGGTACCCCGGCATTACCAATAGCAGCTACTGTAGCCACTAAAATCCATAACCCCATGGTGGCCAAAGAAATGGATATGCCATGATTTTGCATCAGATAAATTACTGTAGCAAAGATAAATGCCGAGCAACCATTCATATTAATACTGGTACATAAAGGTAAAACAAATCGACTTATATTTGGTTTAACTTGTAAATTTTTTTCTATGGTATCCATTGTGACCGGTAAAGTCCCAACCGAAGATTTGGAAAAAAATGCAACTGATAAGGCAGGAAGTAAAGCACGCATAGCAGCAAAAGGCTTAACCCCATTTTTTTTCAACCACAATGGTAATACTACAAAGCCCTGTATCAAATTAGCTAAGATAATAATTAATAAATATTGTCCTATGCCTTTGATGTCCATACCTGAACGTAATTGCACAACCGTTGAGGTAATAAAACCAAACAGCCCTAAGGGAATGATGGTGATAATCCAACGCGTCATTACTAAAAAAATCCCGTGTGCACCACGAAAAAAACAGGTAATAACTTGACGCGACTCTGCATCAGGAATTTGACGTACAGCAATACCAATAATAATACTGAGAAACAGCACACCCATAACCTGCTGTTCAAGGAAAGGTGATAATAAATTAGTCGGAATAATGCTCGCTAAATATCCAAAATATCCAAGACTATTTATTGATTGAGTACTATGCGCTATATTCACTTGTACTGAACTAGGATTAATTACAAGATACAACAAGCAACTAATTGTTGCAGCGACAACAGTGGTTAAAAAAGTATACTTGACCGTTCTTAGCCAAATTTTTTTCATTAATCCATCTGTTGTATAGTTTGCTAAGGTTACAATAATGGATAAAGAAATAATCGGTAAACTGATGCACTTAAATATTTTTATAAATAAGTCAGAAAGTAGTAACCCAATATCTTTTAAAAAGGGAATGTTAGACATACCACTTAAAATACCCAAACTTATTATTAAAGCGTAAATCAAAGGAGTATTAAAGAGGAGTTTTTTCGTTTTCTGATGCGCTGCACACATGACTGAATCCTTAAAATAAATCATTAAAAAACAAATAAGAAATTATTTACAGCAACAACACGAAGAAAATAACTTCAAATATGAATTAATTAAAGGATGGATCACAAGATATGAAGTAAATAGCATAGAAAACCCGCTCTGACTTAAATATGCACAACAAGAACTTATTTTAACATAGTTATAATGTTCGTCAATAGGTTAATTCATTTCACCACCAAAAATCAAATTATAGATATCCGCATGAAATTTAAAGTTGTTTCGGCGGAATTTCAGGAATACTGGAAAAATCACACTTGCAATTACCTGTTGCTTCGGGAGGATACGGTACCTCTGAAAAATCAGAAGGATAGCACACCGACACGTTCCATGCTGAATCACCAGGATTTACTACTTTAGGCAAAGACCAGTAATTTTTCGCGGTATATACGTGCCCCTTTTCACTTTCCCATATAGGTGGGGTAAATTGAGCCTTATAAATTAATTTTTGTCCATTGGTTTTACAAGGAAAAGTAACCCGCGCCCAGGATTTTCCAGCAGGCACTGTTACAGTAGTCAAAACTTCATCAGTTGAAGTATCCACTACCTGAACAGTAACATTATATTTAATCCAACAATTATCTTTAGCCAGTGTATAATAACAAGTAATGGCCCAGAGTGGATTAGCAAACAGCCCAGATAGTGTTAACATGAGCAGTTTTTTTAACATAATCTTATCCCTTTAATCATTAATTACCTTCTACTAGTATATACCTAACTTCTAGCCGAAGACACTTTACTCAATGAAATTCTATAATCTGGTTAAGTAAAGGGTTGATTTTATTAGCCGAGATGTATAAGCTTGCCCCCATGGAGAGGTGGCCGAGTGGTTGAAGGCGCACGCCTGGAAAGTGTGTATACGGAAACGTATCGAGGGTTCGAATCCCTCTCTCTCCGCCAAAGTTAATATTCCCAGCTATATGACCATTCATTTAGGGATAAAAGCGATGAAGAACTACTTTACGCGACTACTAATTACCATAGGAATTTTATTCTCATTTACTCCCTATGCTGGAAATTTCTCTCCCAAGCTCACATCACAGGATCAGCCGTGGTCAATTACAGGCAGTATAGGCGATAGCAATTTTCAAATAAAAGCCAGAGAGAGAAACTTTGTCATAGGTCGATTAGCACTTGGAAATGAACTATTACTTGCAGGAGACATTGCATTAGGTCTGGAATTAGGGCTACAAACAGGTAATAAAATTTGCCTGAATATTCCCAAAGAAACGTTAAATCTTATTAAGTGGTTCCCAATGCGTACCACTCTTTCCCCCGTTATCGATTTGTTAATTACCACCAAAACTGATCCAATCGGTAATAGTTCTTTTTTTGCCCAATTAAAAGGCGGCCTCGCCTACAGACATTGGAAAATTGAACGCATTCCTGTCAACGAAATATCTCAACTTGCAGGTGAAGTGCAAGCAGGATTTGGTTATCCAATTACTGCCCTAGCTAATTTAAGCTTGTTATATCAGGGAATATACGGTAATACACCTAATGTTCAGCTCAACTCTTATTCTAAAATCGAAAATCTAGCTAATATTCCTACCTTACATGCGATTTTATTAGGTCTTTCTGTCAATTTATAATAAAACTTGCGTGTTCCGGCGACAAACTCAATCTTTGCGAACCTAAATCGTTCTCTACTTTTTCTTATTTTTAAAAAGACTATAATTTAATTGATTGTTAATTTTTTATGCACACGGGGTGCTATTATGATCGAAAATCATTTTGCCTATAAAATAACTCATGGAAATCACGGCTTCCTTTACCCTCATTTTGAATTACAAAAAGAAAAGATGGTGGATTTATTAAAAGAGATAGAAAGACAACATTATGATGGTTTATTCTGGGTATTTAAACAGTTTGATAATCAACCACCAGAACAGCTTTGCATTATAGATTGTTCACATAATCGAATTTATTATCATTATTCTGGTGATGTTGAAGATTTAAAAGAAACCATTTGCAAATTAGATCATTAATGGTGCTTTTTGTATCAATTTAACTTATTAAAACCCTAGACAAATGATTTTTTTTTAGTCACTATTCGACTATCAAATAATCTCTTTTCTTATTCCTTTTGTTGCAAACATTGGGATAAAGTGGCCCAGATGCAGGCTTTGAGAAGGTTTCTAACTTATATAGCCCCCAGGGTGAATTACTCAAAAATAAATTAAGGGTAAATTGCAATGTATTTAAAAAAAAGTAAAACAATTGTTCTAAGTATTATTCTCTTGAGTTTCTTGCAATCAGCCTATGCAACCACATTAAAATCTGCAGTAGATGATACAACTATTCAAAATGCGATTTTAATTCACATTAATAAATACAGACAGCAGCATGGACTTTCGCAATTAAAAATGGATCAGAAGATAGTAAAAGAAGCGAAACAACATTCAATTGATATGGCAACCCATAAAATGCCCTTTGGCCATAAAGATTTTACAAAGCGTATTGCCCACTTACATACACGCGTTAAAAATTCAGGCGCTGGCGCTGAAAATGTTGCATACAACTATAAAAACGCGAGTACTGTAGTTCAACAATGGCTGCTCAGTCCTGGCCATAAAAGAAACATAGTTGGTAACTACAATCTAACCGGAATAGGTATTGCTAAGGATCTCCAAGGCAGAATATATTACACCCAAATTTTTCTCCGTACCAATCAGGATAAACACTTAATAACAAGAATATGAATTCATAAACTTTTTCTAAGTCTTTAAAAACGAATGAGTCCATATACGTTGCCTAATCATTACTAAATTTTTGCAATAAAACGCCAAAATTTAATGGTATTCGTTCAAAGAATAACCTATTATTGAATCATAGATAGTACATATTGGTCAGCCAAACATCACGTTTTTGGGAGCCAGATTGAGAGTGCGGTGTGCATGTTTAGCATAGACTAAAAAGCCTAAAACACTCCGGAGGAGTCCACCTTTGTGAATAAGGACTGAACTCAATTTTACTGTCTATTTTAACTCCAAAAACAAGGGCGTATTTGATACGCCCTTTCTATTTGGGAAATTTGTAACCTAGCAAAATATTTTAAATTCCAATAAGATAAAACTATTTTAGGTAAAAAGGATTTGCCATGATGATTGTAACTCTATTGGAAAAAAAAAGTGAAACACGAGTAGCAATTACGCCTAACTCAGCAAAATATTACCTCAAATCAGGATTTGAAGTAAGTATTGAAAAAAATGCCGGACTTGCTGCAGGCTTTTCAGATGTAGATTTTGAAAACGTAGGCGTGCATATTGAGCAAGATAAAAATAAACTTTTGAAAAAAACCAATATCCTGCTTTGTGTTAATGAACCTGATCCCAAAGATTTGACGGGTTTACCTCCAAACGCGCTGCTCATAGGTCAAATAGATAACGAGCCACAAGGTAAACTAATTGCATGGAGCAAAGAAAAGCAAATTACCTTGCTCTCCATGAATCTTATCCCCAGAATCAGTCGTGCTCAAAATATGGATAGTTTATCTTCACAAGCAAATTTGGCGGGTTACAGAGCCGTTTTAGAAGCAACCAATCAATTTCACAGAGCAATTCCCATGATGATGACAGCTGCTGGTATGATTCAACCAGCCAAAGTACTTACTCTAGGTGCTGGCGTGGCAGGCTTGCAAGCAATTGCAACTGCTAAACGCTTAGGGGCGGTAGTTTATTCCTTTGATGTAAGAAATGCTGCCAAAGAACAGGTAGAAAGTTTAGGTGCTGAATTCATCGAAGTACCTAAGAATCATGACAGTGAAACTGAAGGTGTTTATGCTTCCGAAACCAGCGAAGAATATAAAAAATTACAAGCAGACCTTATCGATCGCTACGCTAAACTAGCTGATATAGTTATTTCTACTGCATTAATTCCTGGAAGAAAAGCACCAATATTACTTTATAAAAAAACTATAGAACAAATGAAGCCAGGCTCAGTGGTGGTCGATCTGGCAACAGCTCGTGGAGGGAATTGTGAAATTAGCGTTCTTGACAAAACTATAAAGCATCGAGAAATCACTATAATTGGTTTGAGTAACATGGCAGGCCTTGTCCCTACTACAGCAAGTGAGCTTTATGCCAATAACCTGCATCACCTCATTAATTTATTAGCGAATACTCCTCCTGAAATACAGTTTAATCCAGATGATGAAATTATCCAACAAGCAGTTCTTTGCCACCAAGGCCGATATCTGCCATTCCAGGAAACCAAGGAGAAACAAAATGCATGAGAATTATATTACGATACTTACTATTTTCGTATTGGCCTGTTTTGTAGGATATTATGTTGTATGGAAAGTAACACCCGCACTCCATACGCCTTTAATGTCCGTAACTAATGCCATCTCCAGTATTATTATTCTCGGTGCACTCATTGCAGCCGGCTCTCATTTAACGGGAAAAATAACCTGGATAGGAGGTTTCGCAATATTCATTACTTCAATTAATATTTTTGGTGGCTTTGTAGTAACTC
>NZ_JBAQZB010000093.1:0-10039 GCF_049790535.1 Legionella sp. | reverse complement strand
GTGTATTAACTGCTGTAGGATTGACTACCCGGTTCTGGGTAATGGCCTTTGCAATCACTGCTGCTATTTTGATTATGATTTTTGCCGCTGAGGTAGTTAGTGCGTTTATTAAAAAATATCCTACCCTTAAAATGCTTGCTCTTAGTTACCTGATTTTAATTGGTATGGTATTGATTGCTGATGGTTTTTCTTTGCATATTCCGCGTGGGTATGTGTATTTTGCACTGGGCTTTTCATTAGCGGTGGAATCATTGAATTTAATTAAACAATCTCGAAAAAGAGACAAAAAAATGACAGGAAGTTAATATGTTATTTGTAAAAGCTTTTCATATTATTGCAATGGTTGCTTGGTTTGCCGGACTGTTTTATCTACCTAGATTGTTTGTATATCACACTGAAGCTAAGGATGCAGTCAGTGTGGATCGATTTAAAATAATGGAACGACGTTTGTATTATGGGATTACCTGGCCAGCAGCACTACTAACCACTTTATTGGGTTTATGGTTGCTGAGTTATAATCTGCCTTATTACATTAAAGCAGGTTGGATGCATGCTAAATTATGCTTGGTGGTGCTTTTATGGACTTATCATTTGTTTTGTGGTCATTATGTTAAGGTTTTTGCACAGAATCAAAATAGAAAAAGCTTACTTTTTTTCCGTATTTATAACGAAATGCCTACTTTATTATTGATAGGCATCGTGTTATTGGTTGTTGTGAAATAAAACTGGGAGTTAAGCGTAAATTAATAACTTTCTACACAGGATACACTATGGTAATCTTAAGCTTCAGAAAATGGAAAAGAGAATATAACCAAAACGCAAAAAGACTTATTAACAGATCCTTCCAAATTTAAAAATCTACCACACGAATTAATTAAGATAGAGAATGACTCTATGCGACGTACGTTATTACAAGATCATTCCTAATGAACTATTAGTAATAGTAAGTGAAATTGATCCTCTGACTGCGAAAGATCGAGCCAACATGTCACGAGCATCACTAGCTTTTAATGGTTTATTTCAATCTCAGCTTAATATCGAAAAACTAAATCGACTGCTTTGGTTTGTGGCCGCAGGGGAGCAGGATAATGCACAAAAAAATTGATGGAACACCCTGAGTTTCTCTTGCAACGGGGAACGGTGACTGATTATTCTGGCCGGACGTTCAAAAATATCACTGCCTTTGAATATGCTTTATAGGCATTAGATGTAAGGTATATGGCACCTATGATGCTTGATTGCCTTCCTACAAATGAATTGGGAAAAGAGATTTGGCAGACACTCTATGATCAATATAACCAGGTTGAGAGTGAAGGCATAACCTACACCTTCAATGAGAGAACCATTAACGAAAAACACTATGATTTTTCTCCTCTTATTAATGCGCTGCACACTTATGTTACTCAAACGCAACTGGGATAAATCTTAGTAGTACTCATTAGTTTACAATGGAACAAGGCACTCTGGTTTAAGCCACTTTGCTAACTAGATCATTTCAACCATATCAAAGTCTTCTTTGCCTGCGCCGCAGTCGGGACAAAACCAGTTTTCAGGGACGTCTTCCCAGCGTGTGCCTGGCTCAATACCATCTTCCGGCCAACCTTCTGCTTCGTCATAAATAAAACCACAAATAACGCAAATAAATTTTTTATACTCGTGCATATCGTTAATACTCGTTTAAAAAAGCATAATTTATCTACTGTACGGCCTGATGTAAAGTAATCAGCTCTTTTTTGCCAATTTTTTTGTTTAATTGTAGTGTATACTGCATACAACTAATGGCCGCGCGCAGTATAGCGTCAAATTATGGAGGTTTTTATGACTCGCTCAAGTGATTTGTTTCATCAAGCTCAGAGATTTATTCCAGGCGGTGTTAATTCGCCTGTGCGTGCGTTTAAAGGAGTGGGTAGTGATCCTATTTTCTTTAAGCAAGGTAAAGGAGCTTACCTTATTGATGTAGATAATAAACATTATGTGGATTACGTGGGTTCCTGGGGACCATTAATTCTTGGGCATTGTCATCCAGCAGTGATTGAGGCAGTAACTCAAGTTCTTCATCATGGCATGAGTTTTGGAGCACCTACTGAGCTTGAAGTACAATTAGCTGAAAAAATTTGTTCATTAATTCCATCTATTGAAAAAGTACGCATGGTGAACTCCGGCACAGAAGCAACAATGACTGCAATCAGGCTTGCGCGTGGCGTAACTGGCAAAAATAAATTCATTAAGTTTAATGGGTGCTATCATGGTCATAGCGACAGTTTGTTAGTAAAGGCAGGCTCTGGTCTGTTAACTTTAGGTATTCCATCAACTCCAGGAATTCCTCAAAGTGTCACAGAACATACTTTGACTGCAAATTTTAATGACCTGACGCAAACAGTTTCTTTATTTGAAAAATATTTTGATGATATTGCCGCGGTAATATTAGAACCTGTTGCTGGAAATATGGGTTTTATAATGCCTGAACCTGGTTTTTTAAAAGGACTGCGTGAATTATGCGATCATTACGATGCCCTGTTGATCTTTGATGAGGTGATGACTGGTTTTCGAGTAGGATTAACTGGAGCACAAGGAGTTTTTGGTATTAAGCCCGATCTCACTACGTTAGGAAAAGTTATTGGTGGTGGAATGCCAGTGGGTGCCTTGGGTGGAAGTGCAGAAATTATGTCTCATTTGGCTCCCGAGGGACCAGTGTATCAAGCCGGTACCCTTTCTGGAAATCCTTTGGCGATGGCTGCGGGTCTTGCTACATTAACTGAAATTGAAAGACCTGAATTTTTTAATGCATTAAGTCGAACCACTCATGAATTGACACAGGCTTTGACCATTGTGGCTGAAGCTGTAAATATTCCATTGTTTATTACTTCATTAGGTGGAATGTTTGGCTTCTGTTTTACAGAGAAAAAGCATATTGCAAATTATGCTGACATTGCAGCTTCTGATGAGTTTTTGTTCAAAAAATTTTACCATGCAATGTTGGCTAAAGGCATTTATTTTGCTCCTTCGATGTATGAGGCTGGATTTGTTTCAAGTGCCCATGGTGAGCATGAAATTCATAAGACTCAAGAAGCAGCTGAAGAGGTTTTAAGTTATTTAAAAACATGAATTATGTTTTAAGAAATAGTTGAAAAAATGTTCCAATCAGATAGCTAAATTCAGTTTCCCAAATTTGGCCATCCAATTTATCGGTGTCATTTAAACCATAGATTACATCAATCAGATAGAAACACGCCTATCCTTTACTATGGAGTCAGGCATGAATAATTGGCAAAAATCATCGACAGCACACCATAGTTCCTCTAAACTCTTCTTGGTTTTCATAGTAAGACCTTTTTTTCAATTATTTCTTAAACAATAAACGCAAAATGAAAATTTCAAAGAACAATACTTGAGGTTTTTGATCAGAGCAGGTGGTTGAGGATGAGTACTCCTTTTGTACCTATCAAAACGGCAGTACTTAGTTGGTATCACGATCTGCCATTTTCTATTCAATACAATGATGTTTATCATTCTTTTGCTAGTGGTATTGCGCAAAGTCGTTATGTATTTATTGACGGTAATAATTTACTTCCTCGTTGGCGTTCATTGTCTTCTAATACAAAATTTGTCATTGCAGAAATAGGTTTTGGAACGGGCTTAAATTTTCTTTTGAGCTGGAGGTTATGGGAAGAAAATGCTCTTGAATCGTGCCGATTGCATTTTATCTCGTGTGAAAAACATCCTTTAACTCGGGAAGATTTAATTAAATCGCTTCACGTTTGGCCGCAGTTAAAAAAACAGGCACAACAACTTATTGCCAGTTATCCTGTCTTAACACCAGGTTATCATCATCTTGTATTTTGCAATGGCCGAGTTACTTTGACTTTGATGCTTGGTGATGCACTTGATTGTTATGAACAATTACTAATATGCGGGGACTTCAGGCTGGAGCAGGAATTGCGAACTTCTTTTGTAGATGCCTGGTATCTTGATGGCTTCGCACCAGCAAAAAACAAAAGTATGTGGTCTGATTCATTAATAAACATAGTTGCCTTATTATCAAAAAAAGGCACTACCTTGGCTACCTATACAGCGGCAGGTATTGTGAAAGAAAGCTTGCGACAACATGGATTTACAGTTGAAAAAAAGAAAGGTTTTGGTCCAAAACGACATATGATTAGTGCTTATTTCCACTCTTCTACTGCATTGCAAAATGCAAGGAGACGCCATACACCATGGCATGTGGGGGAAGCAGAAAAATACAGTAACAAGTCAGCAGTAATTATTGGCGCTGGTTTAGCAGGATGCTTTACTGCTTATGCTCTTGCTAAAAAAGGGTGGAAAGTAACATTGATTGATGAATGTAATGAAGTAGGTAAAGGTGCATCAGCAAATCAACAAGCTATTTTATTTCCAAAGTTGTCTGCATATAATTCTCCCTTAACACAATTAATGCTCTCCTCTTTTTTGTATGCCTCGCAGTTGTATCAATCTATTTTACAGCAGGTAAATATAGGAGAACTCAATGGGGCTTTATTACTTGCAACCAGTCTAAAAGAGCAATTAGCACAATCGAGTTTGCGTGATTGGTTGGCTCAGTATCCTGCATTGGGTTCTTTAGTAAATTCCAAGCAAGCTACAGCGCTGGCTGGTTTACCTTTAGAACAAGATGGTTTATTTATTCCCTTGTCAGGGTGGATTAATTCTCCTGCTTTATGTCAATTATTAATCAATACCGAAGGAATTTCTTTAATAACAAATACTTCAATAAAACAATTATTTTTTGATAAAAAATGGATAATCAATCAATGGGAAACCGAAGTATTGATTTTGGCTAATGGGTACAAAATTACTTCTTTTAAAGAAGCTGAGTATTTGCCGATTAAGCCCATTCGTGGCCAAATGACAACAATTTTATCTACTGAAGAAAGCTCGGCTTTGAAGAGACCATTATGCGCCAGTGGGCATGTCCTTCCATCACTTAATGGTGTTCATCATATTGGTGCTACTTATGAATTAAAAATTTCTGAGTCGACAATAAAAAATGAAGATAATTGGGTTAATTGGGAAAAACTTGGTAAATTGGCACCCGATGTTTTATGGTCTGATCAAATTGTAGGACATTGGGCTGGGATTAGAGCAACCACACCTGATTATTTGCCAATAGTTGGGAGAGTCGCTAATCAATCAGCGTTCATGGATTTATATTCAGGATTAGCAAGTAATTCAAAACGTTGGATCGCAAAGGCTGGGCCTTATTATCCCGGGCTTTATGCGTGTTCAGGATTTGGTTCGCGCGGACTGACCACAATTCCTTTATGTGCGGAATGGTTAGCTTGTTTAATTAATGAGGAACCAAATTTTTTGCCTAGAATTCTGCAACAGGCTTTATCTCCAGCACGTTTTTTACGTAAGAGCATTATTTCTAAAAAAGCTTAAATCTAATAATTCTCTGTTTTTCCATAATAATTTCCATAAAATTGATTGTGATGAATTTTCCATTAGCGCATAATGGTAGCCCTTAGAGATCAAGGAGTGATAGGTAATGTCTGGTTCCATGGGTAAGTTATTCAAGCAAGCAGTCAAAGACCATAAACCCTTGCAAGTTTTGGGTACAATCAATGCCTATTCGGCTATGTTAGCGCACTTTTCGGGAGCGAAGGCAATTTATCTTTCCGGAGCAGGAGTAGCGAATGCTTCTTTCGGGTTGCCTGATCTGGGAATGACAGATTTATCTGAGGTTCTTGAGGATGCTCGTCGTATTACAGAAGCTTGTCCTTTGCCTCTTTTGGTTGATGTTGATACCGGATGGGGGCATGAATTTAATATCGCACGAACTGTAAAACTAATGGAAAAAGCGGGTGTTGCAGCATTACATATTGAAGATCAGATTCTTGCAAAGCGTTGTGGGCATAGACCGAATAAAGAAATTGTTACACTGAGCGAGATGGGTGATCGCATCAAGGCGGCCGTAGATGCACGTCAGGATCCTAACTTTGTTATTATGGCCAGAACTGATGCCTATGCTGTAGAGGGGATGAATGCAACAATTGAACGAGCGCAATTTTGTATAGAATTGGGCGCTGATATGATATTTCCCGAAGCAATGATGACCCTGGATGAATATCAAAATGTTACCCGTGCACTTGATGTTCCTGTACTTGCTAATATTACGGAATTTGGCAAAACTCCTATGTTTACACGAGAAGAACTTGCTGGGGTTGGAATTTCATTAATTTTATATCCATTAAGCGCATTTAGGGCAATGTCACAGGCAGCATTAGCTACTTACCAAACCATTATTCAGAATGGAACGCAAAAATCTATGCTGGATAAAATGCAGACTAGAGAAGAATTATATAAGGTTCTGGGTTATCATGTGTATGAGCAAAAACTAGACCAATTTAGGATGGAAAATGACAATGAATGTTAAAAGCGGTGGATTAGCAGGAGTTATTGCAGGAGAATCTGCAATTGCTACAGTGGGTTTAGAGGGAAGAGGTTTAAACTATAGAGGCTATTCTATTGATGATTTAGCAGAATATGCCAGCTTCGAGGAAGTAGCTTACTTATTATTATACGGTAAATTACCGACCCAAAATGAATTGTATGCTTATACAAAAAAACTTGTAGAGCTGAGGCAATTACCAGAGGCATTAAAAACCCTATTAAAAATGATTCCTAAAAACACGCATCCAATGGATGTACTTAGAACTGGTTGTTCGTTTTTAGGAACCATTGAGCCGGAAAAAGATTTTTCTGAAGAACATCTAATCGCAGATCGTTTATTGGCTCTATTTCCAGGAATGATGTGTTACTGGTATGCCTATCATTTTCAAAATAAAGAGTTATCCGAGTTGACTGATGAAGAGACGACCGGCGGACATTTCCTTACTTTATTACATGCTCGTAAACCTCTTAAACTTGAAGCGGACATGATGAATGTTTCTTTGATTTTATATGCGGAACATGAATTTAATGCCTCAACCTTTACTGCCCGTGTTACAGCTTCAACTCGTTCCGATTTCTATTCAACAATTGTTAGTGCAATTGGCACTTTGCGTGGTCCATTACATGGTGGCGCTAATGAAGCAGCGATGGAATTAATTGAGCGTTTTAAAACCGTGGATGAAGCAGAAGCTGAGATAAAAAAGATGCTGGAACATAAAGATAAAATCATGGGGTTTGGGCATCGGGTTTATACTAGAAATGATCCCCGTTCAGATATTATGAAAAAATGGTCTTTCCGTTTGGGTGAAGAAAAAGGCGATCTGAGTTTATATAATATTTCTGAACGTATTGAAAAAGTCATGTGGACTGAAAAGAAATTATTCCCTAATCTTGATTTCTATAGCGCTTCAGCGTACCACTATTGTGATATTCCTACCTTTTTGTTTACACCAATTTTTGTGATGTCACGTATCACTGGATGGGCCGCACATGTATTTGAACAACGTGCGAATAATAAATTAATTAGACCAACCTCAAAGTATATTGGGCCAGAGCCTAGAGAATTTCCGGCTATTAAAACTAGAGGTTAATATGAGCAATTATATAGAAGATAATATAAAACCTGATTATGATCAGGTAATTGTTGATATTGTTGATTATGTATTAAATAAAAAAATTGACAGTATTGTTGCCTATGAAACAGCGCGTTTATGTTTAATGGATACACTAGGTTGTGGGATTTTAGCACTTAATTTTCCTGAATGTACAAAATTAATGGGAGCTATTGTTCCTGGAGCAACCCTTGCAAATGGTGCTCGGGTTCCTGGAACGTCTTATGAACTGGATCCTGTTCAAGCGGCGTTTAACATCGGTACGATGATTCGTTGGCTAGACTTTAACGATACATGGTTAGCAGCAGAATGGGGTCATCCGTCAGATAATTTAGGTGCTATTCTTGCAGTTGCCGATTATCTGTGCAGGCAGAATTGTGCTCAAGGTAAAGAACCCATTTTGATGAAAGATGTTCTTAATGCCATGATTAAAGCGCATGAAATTCAAGGGTGTTTAGCTCTTGAAAACAGTTTTAACCGAGTTGGTTTAGATCATGTAATTTTAGTAAAAATTGCCAGCGCTGCAGTAGCTGCATTGTTATTTGGTGCGGATAGAGACATGATGTTGCGGACTTTATCACTGGATTTTGTTGATGGTCAAAGTCTTAGAACCTATCGGCATGCTCCTAATGCGGGTTCACGTAAATCCTGGGCTGCAGGAGATGCAACTTCGCGTGCTGTGCGTCTGGCACTCATTGCTCAATGTGGTGAAATGGGATATCCCAGTGCCTTAACCGCAACTACCTGGGGTTTTTATGATGCCTTATTTGGTAAAAAATCATTTAAATTCCAGCGACCCTATGGCAGTTATGTTATGGAAAACATTTTATTTAAATTGTCTTATCCTGCCGAATTTCATGCACAAACTGCGGTTGAGTGCGCAGTGAAGTTACATCCTCTAGTTAAAGAAAGATTTGATGATATTGCTAGAATTGAGTTAATAACTCATGAGTCTGCAATTCGCATTATCAGCAAACGCGGGGTTCTGCATAATCCTGCTGACCGTGATCATTGTTTGCAGTATATGGTGGCTATAGGTCTTTTATTTGGTGATTTAAATGCTGAACATTATGAGAATGAAGTTGCTGCAGATCCAAGAATTGATGTTTTACGTGCCAAAATGGATGTTACAGAAAATGAACGTTTTTCGCAGGACTATCACGATCCAGAGAAACGATCCATTGCTAACAGCATCAAATTAGTTTTTAAAGACGGTACAGAAAGTGAGTTGATCACTGTAGAATATCCTATTGGCCATAGACGTCGGCGTGAAGAGGGTATTCCTGTATTATTATCCAAGTTTAAAAAGAATTTGAGTACGCGATTTTCGGCTGAGCGTGTACAAAAGATTATTACTGCTATGAGTGATACTAATACACTGGCAGCAATAAAAGTTGATGATTTTATGGCAATGTGGATGATTTAAATGACTGCTTTAACATCACAAGGCATAGAACATTAAATGGTACTCATTTTGCATTTTAATTCAAATTCGGTTGTTAGGCTCACCCCAGAAGTTACCGATGGATGAGAAAAAAATTGCGTTTTAGCACCAAATGGAGTGGTTTTTACTGATAGAATATCTGGAAGTCCGAAATATTTTTCGAAGAAATTATTAATATGCGCTTTAAATTGATTCCATAGTCCAGGCTCAGCTTCTAATCTAGGCTTATAATTATAAATTATATCTAATGCGTTTTTAGCCAATTGATGTGTATGTACTGGATATTTTGAACGTGAATTCTTTGTATCCACCTTTAAAAGTGCATCCAACTCTTGTAATAAATTTTTTGCTGCTTTCTTAACTTGAGGCGCAATAGAATGATCATTCTTATACTGACTGTAAATTTTTTTAAATTAAGATATAAAGCCCATACTTCTTTGTGCATTGAGCTTTCATCATTTATTGTATGTAGAGGAGGGTCGGCCGGGATTCTGACGAAAAGGTCCGTTTGTTGTTCAAATGTGAATCTATCAACTGAATTCATTAGATTGCTACAAATTTACTTTATTATTTTTTTTCGATTCATAACGTTGGCACTCAAAACTTCATTCTCAAAAAGCTAAAATTGCATTTAAATTCATAGTCAATAATGCACCTTTTTTAGGTAAATCTGTAACACAAATTACCGTTCTAGCAGGTAAATGTTGTGCGAATGTTTCACTGGATGCTTTATTCATTTCCAGAAAGTCATCCACCTGCTTTAGAAATACATGAACATGCATCACATTAATAAAGGAGGCTTCAACAGACCTCAACATGACATCAAAATTACGTAAAATCTGTTGTGTTTAAGTGTATGCGTCGGTACCAGCTAACTCCCCAGTCAATGGGTTAATCCCGAGAGTGCCCGAAATGTTAATAAATGGGCCAGCTTTTACAATATGGCTATAAGGCCTGATTGGTTTGAACAAATCTAAGGGAGTAAAGGTTTCCACTTGCATATTTCATCTCACTTTGTTTTGGAGCTAATAATTCTATTTTTATAGCTTATAGG
>NZ_JBAQZB010000092.1:0-8432 GCF_049790535.1 Legionella sp. | reverse complement strand
CAAGGCAAACCCTCTGTGTGATTGATAAGTCCAATAGCGGTACTAATTATTTTTCTTTTCTTACAAGCTCCGTCAACTACCTTCAGAATTGCTGCCCATCGCTCTTAACATCCAATACCTGACACATTAATTCAATCGGCCATGCCTTCTTTTGTTCGGCTATAAATGAATATTTTATTTCATTTCTTTCGCAAAGAAGGTCGTCGCCTTTTTTAAAATTTCTTTCTCCATCGTGTTTTTTCATGGTTGCTGCTACATGCTAATAATCATTTTTATGGCTTGCGTCTTACTGGCTTCTGCAAACGTTTCATAGGCTTCGATGATATCTTCAAAGTTAAAATGATGACTAATAAGCGCGTTAGGATCAATTTTTTTAGAAGAAACCATTTTCAGAAGCGTAGGCGTAGTGATGGTATCAACAAGCCTTGTCGTAATGGTGATATTTTGTGACCATAATCGTTCTAAGTGTAGAGGTACCTCCACGCCATGAACACCGATATTAGCGATGATGCCTCCTGGCGCAACTATATTCTCACACATCACAAAAGTGTCAGGTATCCCTACTGCTTCAATGGCTGTATCAACCCCACATTTTGTAATTTCCATTATTTTATCAACGATGTTTTCACTATTTGAATTTAAAGTATGAGTTGCACCAAGTTGACGAGCAATATCTAAACGATACTTATCTTTATCAATCATAATTATTAGTGAAGGCGAATAGAGCTGTGCAGTTAATAGTACGGCCAAACCAATAGGTCCTGCACCAACAATAGCAACCGTTGATCCAGGCTGAATTTTTCCATTTAACACACCGCACTCAAACCCTGTAGGCAAAATATCACTTAACATCACGAAGGCATCGTCTGTAATATTAGGAATTTTATATAAGCTAGTATCCGCATGGTGGATACGTACATATTCCGCTTGGGTGCCATCAATAGTATTTCCAAGCATCCAACCTCCATCGGCACAATGAGAATACATACCACGCTTACAGTTTTCGCACTTAGAGCATGCAGATATACAGGAAATAAGCACCTGATCGCCTTCAGAAAGTGAACTCACGTTTTTTCCAATTTGCTCAACAGTGCCAATTCCTTCATGACCAAGTATTCGCCCCGGAGTACAAGTACTAACATCTCCTTTGAGAATATGAAGGTCAGTTCCACAAATGGTTGTTTTATTGACTTTTACGATAGCGTCACTTTGATACTGAATAGTAGGTTTAGGTCGTTCTTCTACCATCTTTTTGCCTTTACCTTGATAAATAAGAGCCTTCATATATCCTCCAAAGCGATTAATAATCACCGTAATAATAATCGACTTTTTTACCCAGCATTAATGACCAAGAGGTTGCAATGCTGTAGTCTTATCCATATGAATTACACTATCAAACTGATAAGGTAAATGAGTAAAAAAATAATGACTTAGACGTTCTGTTTCTGGTCTATAAATCACCCCGATTGCCCTTTGTAAACGAGGAATTTTTAAGAAATGCTCAAGCTTCTCGTTTCCAATTAAATTTAAAATAAAATTTTTATACTGTAACTGATGGAATAGCTCTTCATAACTTTCTGCAAAACCCGGGACAATTTTTTTACGCTCTGCAGGCTCATCCCAATTAGAGGCTGCGGTAACAAAACCTTCATAAGTTGAAAACCCAATGGAATAAGTATTTGTATGCTGTTCTCTTACTAATTGCCCCATGTTTACTTCGCCTTGCTCTCCCATTTCGGTAGCCCGGGCGTCACCCACATGTGAATTATGAGCCCAAACGATGATTTTTGCAGGTTTATTAAAACGATGTTCTAAATGATCAGCCAGTAGATTTAAAGTCTCAACCATGTGCCTATCGCGAATATTCCATGAGGCTATGTGTCCTTCGAACATAGAGCGATAATATGCTTCAGAATTTTTGACGAGGCGTGCATTTTGTGACGCAAAGAAATAGTCGTCTGCGGCGGCAAGACCATCTTTATTAAGATATTTAAATGCCTGATGTTGAATTTCCAAAAGTTCTGCAATGACTTCATCAATGCATGATTTTTTAACGCGAGTAGACGTTAAATAAGCATACATTTGTGGATCTACATTCATATGATCAAAACAGGCATAACGATTTTTAGCTTCTAGAGCAGCCTGCGGATCAACTTTTTGCAAATAATGTACAACCGCTTTCATAGATGTATTGAGGCTATAGAGATCAAGTCCATAGAATCCAACCTTGTGTAATGCAGGAAGCTTATCATTGTATTCACGAAGCCATTTGAGAAAAGGAGGTATGGTTATATTGCGCCACATCCATGTTGGAAAGCGTTTGAAATCGTCTAAAGATTGTGCAGCATTGTGATCCTCACTTCTAGCTTGTAAAAACCGATGAACTCGATGAGCATCCGGCCAATCTCCCTCTATTGCCACAGCCATGAACCCTTTCTCTTTAATTAATTGTTGTGTAATTTCAATCCGTGTTTGATAAAACTCCTGTGTACCATGGGTAGCTTCTCCAATCATCACAATGCGCGCATCACCAATTGATTCTAAGAGCGATGAATATTGCCCAGATTCTGGAAGAGGCTCTATAGTATTATCAAGTGTTGTAATAAGTCTTTGATGAGCATCTTTATCCATAAAATACCCTTATTCCTTGTAATAGCTATCTTCTTACGTGTAAATAGTTAACAAACCAATTTTTGGCAAGACGTGCTACCTCCTGCAATGCCCCCGGTTCTTCAAACAAGTGAGTAGCACCCGGGACAATAGCTATTTCTTTAATACAATTTAATTTTTCCAGAGCCGCACAATTTAATTGAATAACAACCTTATCTTCCTCTCCAACAATTAATAAGGTCGGAGCATGAACAAATCCCAAAGCATCTCCAGCCAAATCGGGTCTACCACCCCGAGAAACAATAGCGGAAGTCCCATTAAGATCAGAAGCTGCTGCAAATAAAGCTGCTCCGCCTCCTGTACTGGCACCGAAATAACCGATATTTAAAGATTTAAAGCTTGATTGTTTGCGACACCATTTGGTTACATCAAGTAATCTTGAAGCCAATAATTCGATATCAAAACGCAATTGACGGGTTTGATTATCAATAATATCTTCGTCTGGTGTTAGTAAATCAAATAATAATGTTGCCAGCCCAGCCTCATTTAATATTTTTGCAACGTATTGATTGCGTGTACTGAATCGACTGCTGCCGCTTCCATGTACAAATAAAACTAATCCTAAAGCACCATTTGGAATATAAAGAATACCATCAAGAAAAATTTCTCCACTGGGTATTTTAATAACTTGTTCATCATTAAGTATGAGCTTGTCCATATATCACCTAAAAGTCTTTATTATCGAGTTTGATTTTTCTAATAATTCAATTACTTCTTTATCAGAAACTTGAGAAAAATTCTCATACCAAATCCCAACTGCATATAAATTTATGGGTTGCATAAGACATATAACTTGATCAACTATTTTTGCCATTTCTTCACATGTTTCTCGGGCAGCGACAGGTACAGCAATAATAATCGAAGCGGGTGTATGCTTGCGTAATGAGGACACTGCCGCTTGCATTGTAGCTCCGGTTGCAATGCCATCATCAACTAAAATAATAGTTTTGCCTTTTAAGGTAGGGAAATTGCGATTACCTCGATATAAGTGCTCGCGTCGAACCAATTCTTGTTGTTCTCTTTGTAAAATGGTATCGATGGAAGATTGATCAATATCCAGTTGGTTTAATAATTTTTTATTAAAAATAACTGTATCTCCAGAGGCAATAGCACCCATCGCCAATTCCTCATGCCCTGGAACACCCAGTTTACGCACAATAAGGATATCAAGAGGCACAGAAAGAGCTTGCACAATTTCATAGGCTACAGGCACCCCACCACGTGGCAATGCTAAAACAATAATGTTGGGCAGATTAATATAGTCCTTAAGATATTCCGCTAAAATAATTCCAGCTTCCTTTCGATCAATAAACTTGTCCATAATAAGTTCTGTCCGTAAAAACTTTAACTTAAATAAATTAAGTATAGATTAATATTTAATCATAAAAGGTCAATTTTTTCCGTGATTGGGAATACTGTAACAGCTTTTTAGAGGCGTATACTAAACGAAAGAAGTCTTTTGCGGTGGAGTATGCGTTTCTGCTTTTTTGGATTAAATAATGTGCGGGGTATAAAAAATTGCTATCGATTATCGATAAATTTTAGAATTCTTGATTTTCTATTAATTGCAGTCTAGTCTAAAAATTAATCAAAATATAAACAGGATGTTATCAAAATACAGGAGGTATAAAATGAGCAATTTAGCGAGATGGAAGAAAGGTACACCCATTTCAATTGAGCATCCAATTAAACCATTTTTAGGACTTCATAAGAGTATTAATGAAGCGATTGATGACTTTTATCATCTTTTTGGAACTGAAGAATTAGATGTTAATCGATTTGAAAATCGTAGTCTTTTCCCTGCAATGGATATTACAGAAACTGATGACAGTTTTACTGTTGAAGTTGAAATGCCAGGTATGGGAGAACAAGATATTAAGATTACCATCAATGAGGATATACTTGAGATACATGGTGAAAAATCAACCTCTAAAAAACATAAAGATAAAAAATATCTCTCTCGGGAAATTAGCTATGGTAGCTACGATAGAAGTATCTCTCTGCCATCATCTGTAAATTCAAACGAAGCTAAAGCTACCTTTAAGAAAGGTATGTTATGGATAAATATACCTAAAAAAGATGGGAAGAAAAATCATTCACGAGAAATTCAAATTGAAAAAGGTTAATCCTTCTATTTTGAGCCAATGATTTTAAATTATCATTCAATGATAGTGCCATTTTATGGATCTTGTGCAACTTAAGTAGAGCATTATTTAGCACTATCGTCACTAAATTTAGTTTCACCCGTCAATGGCTTATTCAGCTTGAGCTATAATAATTTAGATTTATTGTTCCCCCCAAGTTACCAGATATAATTTAAGCATTGACATCTCGAATTAAAAGTACAGGCGTTGTCGCAATGCGAATAACATTTTCTGCTACACTACCAAAAAAAGACGGCTAAAACCTCGCCTATCATGTGTACCTATAACTAATAAGTCCACAGACCATTCTTTTGCTGCCTCAATAATTACTTCGGATACGACTGATACGCAAATCAAGAATTAGTTTAATCAGCTCTGAATTTAACTTCTTACTTGGTGACAAATGAGGCTTTTTGCTTTGATCATTTAATCCATCGATACCCGCTTCTAAATAACGTCTGTACCACTTTCTCAGGGGAGGACGAGAAATACCACATTACGGCAAACATATCCTGCATCTTTAGTTTCAAGATATAGATTTACCCAAGTTAACCTAGCTTTAATTGCTGTTTCATAAGGCGGGTAAATCTATCAATTAATTGAAACGATGTCTATGAATCACACATTTTAGCCCATGTTCCAGAGCTCCTCAATATCACGGTAGCTCAAGGAATATGCCACGTACCATCTGACTAGCATCAAAATAATATTTTGCTTAAAATGACGCCATTTACAACTCAGCATCGTTGACCTTTCCTATGCAAAAATCCAGATCTTATCTTAAATGTATTATTTTTTGCGACAAAACCCCTAGCGCCCCAGATTACGGCTACAATTCGTTTTTCAGTTTGGCTATAACATCTTGAGATAAGCCAGTAAATTCACTTATTTCATTAATGGATTTTGATTTTTTCGAGTACAACTTTTAATTCGTTGCTCACATGCTGATTTCAAACGCATCAATTGTCGGGATGTTAATCCATTCCAATCTGGAGCATCCGCTTGTAACTCTTTAACTTGGACTAATGGATCGCCCGCTACGAGCGGAAAAATAAATTGATAAGAGTTAAATTGGCAAAGCCTGGATACAACGAAGTGCCTCAAAGTCTTGTGCCTTACTGTCGCGAAAATAATTACAGGATAAAATGCAAATATTTTGGGCGGATTTATACTGAAAACCCATGAAAGCATTAAATTACAATCCCACCTTAATACTTAAAAATCAAACCCCTATTAACCATGAGCGGCTAAATAATTCAATTCAGCTGGTAATTTGTCCTATTAGTCTTTCAGGACTAGAACCCACAAAATGTTGGTTCATTAACAATGGTAAAATAACATTCTTCAAGCACGTTTGGATTGGATAATAGACCTAAATGCCCACTTTTGTGTAGAGATCCTCGAACTTCTTCCGGTGATTTTTTAAAGAAAAGTAGAGTATCGTGGCGTCCATTAATGTAAGTTGGTTTCGATTTTCGATAATCGGGCTCCTCATGTTCCGAATCTCCAATTAGGATAGTTTTATTTATTAATGGGTTATTAGTTTTATTCCATTTAAAATTTTCACCAGCAATTTCAAAGTCTGCGAAGCCTAAATAATAAGCGAGAGTCGCTCCTCGTGAATGCCCTATTAAATTTAATTTAAAATTTCCTTCTGGGACTTTAGCTTCCTTATAGCAATCTTTAATGGATTCAATTTTTTGATTAATAAAATCTGTATCAGTAGAAGTAAAATTTCCTGCGGGTAAATTAAGGGTAAAAATGGCCCCTGGATATGTATGCTTTTGAAAATATTCTGCTAAGGGAAGCCACGCCGATTGATTGTGATAATTACCATGGATGCATAAAATTGGAGGGTATTGTGCTTGTAAGTCGGTTAATTTAACAGGATTAAGTCCATAATTGTTCATAACCCCAAATCCTTGAAACATTCGAAAAGCACACAAGATGGAATCAACTGGCTCGGCAGCTAAAGTGCAAAGCATCATTTGTGGTACATGTAGCTTATGATTGTCTAAGAAATTAGCTAGTTTCTTTATTTGTTTTTGATGCGGTTCTTCCCAAGTCCAATGAAACAAACTAATGTGTGTAAGCGGTTCTGTAAAATCGTTTAAATCATTAATAGTAGATATTGCCAAAGGAGTATAAAAAAGTCCCAGAAGTAGCTTACCTTGGTTCCATAGAAATCCTATGTTATCAAAGAGCAGCCATGGTAAACGGGTAAGCATAATCTGATTTAGAGCTTTTGTATTAGTGGACCAGAAATTAGAACACATTCCACCTAACAGCCAAACTAAATTGCAAAATATAGCTGTGCCAATAAAGCAAAAAGTAACAATTCCACTAAAAATAAAATTAAAAGGGTAGACAAGAAAACGTATTAATAAGTTAAGAAAAATTAGCCCTCGTAAAGAAAAACCATTGATTGATTTTGATTCACCCCATAAAAGAGGAGGATAATATCCTAAGGGTTTAATAAAACGTAAAGTCATCAGATTCTTTCCTGTTACATAGAGTACAGAAAAATACACCAAAGACCACATTATATCATAAGATTGATCAAAAAAAATAACGCATGGATAAAATTTAATGTTAATGATCTTTAGATAACTCGTCAAGTTTGAATTACTAGAAATTAAAAATTGGAATCAATTTGTTTTGCTAATTCAATGTAACGTTTTGTTAATTCATTTGAGAATTCTTTATTCACACAAGTCAATGTATATCAGTTCAAATTATCAATCCAATCAATTTGGTAATCGAATCCTTGATTCTTTTTGCTGGTCACCTCGCAATGCTGCGCGACAACCATCCCTGAAAATAGAGTAAAAATTATATGTTTTGGCTGTTTTAACTAATCTAATTACGACATTAATCGTATTATACCTAATGACATAGGGCTAAATATTGATTGATTTTATTGTTATCAATTTGATCTTTAAATAATATAGATTATAATGATTCCCCTTGTTAAATCAGAGAATTTTATTATGAGTTTTTTGAAAATAGAAATGAATAAAGAAATCCAATCGGTGAGTATCGATGAAATTTTGGTACCCCCTGCAACTCAATATCGTGTAACAATTCATTATAAAGATGGAACAGAACAGCAAAGATTGATAGATGCAAAAGAACTTGAAAAAAAATATATTAATTATTTGGATAATGATAAAAAAGAGGTTTTAGAAAAGATTCAATACCAAGATCAAGCTTTTCCTATGGAAACAACAAATGACAATAGCTCATTTTCTAATTTAAGCATGCAAATATTAGGTGGTTTTATGACCGTTCTGGGAGCTGCAGCAATTGCAGTTGCCTTCACTGTGCTTAATGCCGCAACTTTTGGTATTACTGGATTAGTAATGGCAGGAATTGGAGCAGCAGTTACCCTTTCAGGAGTAGGCTTATTTGCAGTCGGTAGTCTCAAAAAATGCGAATCCGACCTTGACAGCGATGATGATAATACTCCAAAAGTATATTATGTGAATAATTGCGAAAAGTGATCAGATACTAGTCAGTTATTTTCGCCCCCTAATCTGAAATCAAACTAGGGGGTGAATTATTCGCAAAAGCAGCCGTGTAGTTTCTTTAAAGAAATCAAAGTCTGGGGTCCTGAGC
>NZ_JBAQZB010000091.1:0-42084 GCF_049790535.1 Legionella sp. | reverse complement strand
CATGTTACGCATGTATAAAAAATAATTAAGAATATGTAAAAGTACCCTCTTCTTTAATTAGCTAGTTGATCATTATGTATCTGACGAAGGAAGTAAACAGTTACACAAAAATAAAGGATGAATTCTTATGACGAGCCTGGTTCCCCTGTTTTATTTATTATCGGCGGTGTGTTTTATTTTAGCATTAAAAGGTCTGGCCAGTCCGTCCAGTTCAAGAAGAGGAAACCTACTGGGAATTTTCGGGATGATCTTAGCAGTTAGTTCCACACTAATGATGCCATTCGTCCATCATCCCCTTTTATTAGTTAGCTTAATCATTGCTGGTGGTCTAGTTGGCACCTTAATCGCATTAAAAATCAACATGACTGCCATACCTCAATTGGTTGCTGCATTTCATTCATTAGTAGGTATGGCTGCGGTATTAGTTGCCTTCTGCGCCTATTTATCACCTGAATCGTTTCATATTGGTACGCCTGGCGCCCTTGCTAAAACTAGCTTGGTAGAAATGAGTTTGGGATTAATTATTGGAGCCATTACCTTTTCTGGATCACTAGTTGCCTTTTTAAAACTACAAGAAATCATGTCCGGTATTCCAATAAAATTTGCCGGTCAAAATACAGCGAATCTGATTATCGCTTTTGCTATTCTTGTTTTATTAATTTTATTTTTTATGAGCCAATCCTTTGTTTTCTTTTGCGCTATGACAATCTTGTCCTTTTTAATTGGTGTTTTACTTATCATTCCTATTGGTGGTGCGGACATGCCGGTAGTTATTTCCATGCTAAACTCCTATTCAGGATGGGCTGCTGCAGGTATTGGTTTTACTCTGAACAATGATTTACTGGTGATTACAGGTGCATTAGTAGGCGCCAGCGGGGCGATTTTAAGTTACATTATGTGCATTGGCATGAACCGATCCATTTTTAATGTGATTTTTGGTGGCATACACACCTCAGGAAGTACCTCATCAACACCTGCAGGAATTGAATTACGTTCTGTGCGCCAAGGTAATGGTGAAGACGCAGCATTTCTCTTAAGTAATGCTAAAGAGGTTATTATCATTCCTGGCTACGGCATGGCTGTGGCGCATGCCCAACATGCTGTTAAAGAATTAGTAGATACTCTAGAAAAACGCTCCATAAGAGTACGTTTTGCAATTCATCCGGTGGCAGGCCGCATGCCAGGGCATATGAATGTGTTACTTGCTGAAGCAAACATTCCTTATGATCGAGTATTTGAACAAAGTGAAATTAATCAAGATTTTGCAAGTTGTGATGTAGCTTTCGTTATTGGTGCTAATGACATAACTAATCCTGCAGCAAAAACTGATTCCAGTTCCCCTATCTATGGGATGCCTATATTGGAAGTTGAAAAAGCAAAAACAGTTTTATTTGTTAAACGCAGTATGTCACCTGGATACGCCGGTGTTGAAAATGAATTGTTCTTTCATGACAACACATACATGCTATTTGGCGATGCAAAAACAATGACAGAATCTATTTCCAAAGCACTTTTTGCGTTGTAAAGATATTTCTATTCCTCCATTCCTGATAACTCTATTTGTAGGCTATGTTGTGCTAAAAATGTTCGAAAATTCGCTGTATCGCCCATTATAAAGATTTTTTTAACAACAGAGTGAAATTTAAAATAACTATTAGCAAATAATAATCACAAGAATTGCATGGTCAAAAATAATTCATTAATTTGCTAAAAAAGAAAAATAAAGGTATCTTAACCGGCTAATTTTTACTTTTGGAGTAATTTTTTATGCTAAGAAAAATAAGTTTTGGTTTATTTTGTATAGCTGCCTCATTAAGCACCAGCTCTTACTCCTTAGAAAAGAGTGCTATGCAGTTACAAAATATCACCATTGAATACGATTTACCATCAAATCAACCACAAATTTTTACCAATTACCTATTTTGGCCCATTGAAGCTAATTGCAAAATGAGTACTGAAGATGAAGATATCACCCTTTTTTTAGTGGTATTGGCTAAGAAAGGAAAAATTAATGATATTCCTTTATTAGCAGGCGAAACATTTCAAGTTACCATCCATCCTAACGAAAATCTGAAAATCAATGCAGACTCTGGAGCTAGAGTTGAAATCACTAACTTAGGCCAACACACTGTTAAAGCAAGTTGTTCCACCTGATTTAATTAATAAGGTTATAACCAGCCACCAAGAAAAGGAAAAAAATAAAAAAATTTCTCACATTTACTCTCAAAGCGCAAATAAAGCTTTGAAAATTCTCCATTCTCTTCTGGGAAAGCCAGAGCGAACAGACAGTCAACTTTAGACGCAAGTCAGACGCGTTTAGTGCGGAGATGACTTGACTCCTTGCAGTGATCAGTTACCTTCTTTGTATGACACCGTGGGTTAAAACATCTGTTTAATGCTCACGGGTTGCATGGAATTTAATTTTAGGATACCTTTCTTCGGCCATAGTTAAATTTACTCGCGTTGGAGCAAGATACATTAACGCCTCACTCCCATCTAAAGCCAAATAATCATAGGCTTTAGTACGAAACTCACTCATAGCCTTATCATTCTCTGCATAAACCCAACGTGCACAAGACACTGTGACTGACTCATAAATACAATCCACTTTATATTCATGTTTTAAGCGATGAGCAACCACATCAAATTGCAATATCCCTACGGCACCCAAAATCAATTGATTGCTGTTTAAAGGTCTAAATACTTGTGTTGCACCCTCTTCTGATAACTCAATTAATCCTTTTAACAAAGCCTTACTCTTGAGAGGATCTCGTAAACGTACTAAACGAAACAGCTCAGGAGCAAAATTAGGAATACCAGTAAATTTTAACTGCTCTCCTTGAGTAAATGTGTCACCAATGCGAATAGTGCCATGATTATGCAAACCAATAATATCTCCAGATAAAGCAATTTCAGTATGTGAACGATCACCCGCCATAAAAGTTAATGCATTAGAAATCTGCACCTCTTTACCAATACGTAAATGGCTTAACTTCATCCCTTTTTTATATGTCCCGGAACATACTCGTAAAAAGGCGATTCTGTCTCTATGTTTAGGGTCCATATTTGCTTGAATCTTAAATACAAATCCCGAGAATGCTTCTTCAGCAGCAGATACGGTTCGTTCCTGAGCAATTCGAGGCTGAGGACCTGGGGCATAGCGCACATAATCATCTAATAATTCTTTGATACCAAAATTATTAATCGCCGATCCAAAATAAACAGGTGTCATTTTGCCAGCTAAATATTCTTCCAAATCAAATTCGTATGATGCACCTTTTACTAATTCAATTTCATCACGCAGTTCTTGTGCACTATCACCTAATAAATCATCTAACTGTGAATTATCTAAACCCTTAATTTGAAGGGCATTTTGCTTTTGCGCGTTTTTACCTGCTTCATATAGATAAACACTATCTTCATAGCGATGATAAATACCTTTAAAGCGTTTTCCCATTCCTACCGGCCACGTGACTGGTGCACATTTAATACCCAGTACTGATTCAACTTCATCAAGTAAATCAATAGGTTCACGCCCTTCTCGATCCAATTTATTAATGAAGGTCATGATTGGAGTATCACGTAAACGGCAAACCTCCATCAATTTAACAGTTCGATCTTCTACACCTTTAGCTACATCAATAACCATTAAAGCAGAATCCACAGCAGTAAGCGTGCGGTAAGTATCCTCGGAAAAATCTTCATGGCCGGGGGTATCTAACAAATTCATCACATGGTGATTATGAACAAACTGCATTACTGAAGTAGTAATCGAAATTCCACGCTCTTTTTCCATCTCCATCCAGTCCGAAGTAGCATGTCTATCAGCCTTACGACCCTTAACTGTCCCTGCTAACTGAATAGCGCCTCCAAATAAAAGTAACTTTTCCGTAACTGTTGTTTTACCTGCATCAGGGTGAGAAATAATTGCAAAAGTGCGACGCGTATTGAAATCCTGATAAAAATCAGACATGAAGTTCTCTAAATAAATATAATGTATAACATAAAGTGAATTTTAAGGCATTCCCTAGCAAATACAAGTAGCGTGGAAATTTACAACTAACGTTAAAAACTATTCTAGTTTAGATGAAGTAATGCATAATGCGAGAATTAAAATAATATATTTGTCAGGAGTAGGGAATACGATGCAAAAACAAACTGATCTTTTAAGATCTCTCCAAAGATTGTTATTTTTATTATTTATAAATTATTCAAACATATCAGCAGCAGTTGAGACCAACCAACCACCAAGTAAAGGCAATTTTTCCTTACCAAGCTCTCAACAACCTGCTCCGTTTTTTTCTTTTGGTCAAAATATTATTAATAAGAATCAACTTACTGTTTCTTTTAACCCCAGTTACCTATACAGCCTCACACAGCGCATTACAGAAGAAACCCCCTCAATACTTTATGGAATAACAGATTCAGCCTCCCTTTTAATCACCATACCCTATGCTTTAAATTATAAAAATGGCACTCAAAATCTATCGGGTATGGGCGATGTGCCTATAGATCTAGAATATGCTTTTTATAGTCACGAAAACTCAAAATACTCTGATCAAGCAACCATCATTTTCTCTACTACATTTCCTTTAAGTAATTTAAAAGAGATTTCTAAAAAGAATAACCCCGGTCAACGTATATCGGGATTCTCAAGAGAAAACGCTCCTTCTAGTTTTAATGCGTTTAGCTATTTCATTGGGAGTACCTATGCACGTACCCTAGTTGACTGGTATGGTTTTATTGCTCCAGGGGTCTTGTTCATAGACGAACAACATTCAATTCAACAAGGAACACAGTATTATTACAATATGGGGATAGGTCACGCCATTAACAGTAAGGAAAATAAATATTTATTTTTGGGTTTGCTCGAATTAAATGGTCAGTACAGTGACAAAACAAAATTAGCATCGCATATTGTTCCAAATACAGGTGGTTCTATTATCTATTTAACTCCTTCGCTTTGGTTCTCTACACCCAAAATAATTGTTCAAGTTGGTATTTCTTTGCCTGTAAGCCAATCCTGGAATGGCAATCAAAGTGATATTTCTTACTATACAGGGGGCATTATCACTTGGACAATTATTTAGCTGAATCTAACTTATTTGCATTTTAGTTAAAGTTTGACAGTTTTCATTAATTAACTTTAATGTCCTTGTGTGTACAGGAAACAGCGAATATCTACCCTTGATACACCATTGAATTCCTCCTAAAAGAGCGCCAATCACAGTTACAGTTTGTAAAAAATCAAAAAAAACTTGCTTGTAACCACGATGATTTTTTGCCCAAGTTTTAGCTTGAGTGAGTTCAGTTAAACATTCTTTTTTAAATGTGAGAAATTCACCTCGCATATTCTTTTGATTAAAAAAGAGATTAACCTGATCATCTAATCGCTGGGCTAATTTATTTACCTGCTCAGCAACATGTTGATGACCTCGCTTTCTTAAATTATCACCTTGTTGAGTCATTTGGGAAATTTGGTCTAGAAGTTTTTTTTTTGCTCTAATAATTTTACATTTAGTTTTTGCGCAACTATTTGCTTGTTATCATACTGATGTGACATAGAAAATAGCTTAGGCTTGATAGCGACTAAAGATTGCTTTATATTATCTTTTTGCACTAAAACAACTGCTTGCTTTAGCGCAACAATGTCGACTTTGTTTTTATGTTCTGCACGAATTCTGGCGACAAGATCAGCTACTGGCACAGGCGCAATATTTTTGATTCTAGCTAAAATGTTTTCTTGATTAACATAAACACTTATTTCTTGTTGCTCTTCTTCGAGAAGCAATTGACGTATTATTTGTGCAAAGCCATTATATAAACAATTACCGTCTGCAAGGGTACTGCTAAAATTCCCTTCCACCACAAAAAAATGTAAACCAGGGCGATTATATAAGTGAATAATCTTAGTATCCTTTTGCGATGAACGATAATTGATATAGGGAGGATAAGATTCAATATCTTGGTCATTGACTTGTGTACAAGCAAAAGTCACTCCTAACAGATCAGCCAAAGCACCTGCTTCAATATCTGTTGCGTAAATATAAGGTTTAGCTTGGTGAGTAAGAAATGCCTTTACACTAATTGCATCACCCGGTTCTACCTTGCCTAGCACACCAAAAACAGCATCATATTCCTGGCGAAATGCTTGGACATATTCTGTTGTACCTTCTCTTAGGTGTCTAATAGCAAGCTCACGTAGGAAAGGAGCTAAGATAATTTGTAAATCACGCTCAGTAGTTTTATTAATAAGTTTGTAAAATGCATCGTCAAAATCCGAAGCTGCATAACCTTGTTTATGGACAGCAGTAATCAGATCTCGTTGAGTGATGTTGCTTGGGAATATAAACGATTTAAAATTATCAAAATTGGACATGATTTTTAGCTCATATAAATAATTCATGACATTTTAGCAATTTTTCATAAAAAAAGCAAAATGTATTAATTATAATCAACACGCCATCAAACTAGCGTTATTAAAATGCTCTTTTTTAAAAATAACATCACTTGAAGCTGCAAGATTTTGATTTAGTCTGTTAGCAAAAAGACTAATAGTTCCTTTTCTTTCTTGCAAAAGATTTGCATTTTGTTCTCCCTTAAGAGATCGTAGTACTTGTTTCGTTAAGTTATAAAATACTCGCATTGCAAGAAATTCATTACCAAAACGCTGCGGTGAAGTTTTTTTAGCAAATATACCTTGCTTTCTGAAATAATCAATTAAACGTTCAGTGTTACTATCTTCCCATGGTAAACCTGAGAGGTTAGTTCAGCCTCCCCAAGGTCTTGATGATGAATGAATACTGACTTTTTAGAACGTATTGGCAAAACCATTTGCTCCATGACGCATAAACCACCTCCTCGGATAACCACACAATGTTCACAATCTTACTCTTTCAAACCTAATTCAACCAATCGCTCATGCAAATAATGAGCTGCTGTTATCTCCGATGATAATTTGACATTGGGCCTAGGATGTAAAAATAATGGCATGGATAATCTGGCCGTATGACTTGCATCAGGATTAATAACTCTATGCGTAGTCGATCGATAATAATTATCCGTAGCTAAAGCCAGCATATCACCAACATTTACAGCGATACTTTCTTTTGAGCAAGGGACTTCATACCAGCGTTCAAAGTTATCTTTTATCTGTAAACCAGAACTCGTTGCACCAACTAGTAATGTAATTAAATTAATATCTTCATGAGCTGCTGCACGAACTGCTCCGACTGGTTCATCCCCTAATAAAGGAGGATAGTGCAAAATTCTTAACATTGTTTGTTCGCTATGCTGAATCATTGTAGATAAAGGCATAGACAATTTATCTGCAATTTCATTAGGTAATTCTTCTTGCAACCAAAATAATAAGTAGCTTGCTAATTGATTTAATTGTTGGTAAAGAAGTTTCGTTTTATCGGTCATCGATTTGGGAAATTGCCCCCATGGGTAATACTGATAAAATTCTTTCAAATCTTTAAGTCTTGCTCCCTTTGCCTTTTCAGAAATTGATGCAGGGAAAAATCCATCCTGAGTTTCCACATGAAATAAATACTGGTACTTTTCTTCACTTTTAAAAAATGTGTTCCACTCATGATAAATAGCATTAATCAAACCAATATCTATAGGATGATTCTCTAACACTGCAAAACCGGTATGATGTAATGAAAAAGCGAACAAACTCTTTGCATTAGGCTGTTCAAAATCAATTTTTAAAACATTCATTAATAGCCCCTTACACTTAACTGTTTACCTACAAAATCAGCTTGCTCCTCTGTCTGAAACCATTTTTACTGGACATAAAAGCTGATCTGTGTGAAAAAAAACTCTGCAAATGCTAATGGATTTCGCACATCGTTCTCAGGTTCGGCAATAAGATCCAAACTCCTTATATCATATTGTCAGCAAGATCCGCAAAATTTTTCGCAGTGAAATCAGAGTTAAGGTGGCTTTTTAAAAGATACCGGCCTTTATAGCGTTCTCCGAGATATTTAAAGACCATTTGCCACTCTTATAGGCTAGCAGAAGCCTCCACAGCTTGATGTACTTACGTTTAATTATTTGACAATTATGATCTATGCCATAATATTAAATGAGTACAAAAAAGTACTACTGACTGAGGTTCGTGCATTTAATTAACGAAGCTATTTATCTCTACAGTAGGGCTGTGCAAGAAGGCTAAATCAATTATTCAATGGATGAGAATTATGGGGCTAACTACCGCCGAACAAATGGTCGAACTACTTAAAGCTGCAGGGATTCGTCGAATTTATGGTATTACCGGTGATAGTCTAAACTTTTTAAATGATGCATTGCGCCGCGATGGCACAATTGAATGGATACATGTTCGTCATGAAGAGGCAGGAGCTTTTGCAGCAATGGCTGAGGGTGTATTAGGTGGTTTAGGGTGTTGTGCTGGAAGTGCTGGTCCTGGACATGTTCATCTCCTTAACGGATTATACGATGCTCATCGTTGGGGCGCACCAGTGTTGGCTTTAGCTTCCACAATCATCTCTGATAACTATGGTAGTGAAAGCTTTCAAGCTACCGATTTAAGCATATTTGATGGATGCAGTTATTATAATGAACTAGCGCAAACTCCAAAACAAATATCAAGGATGACCCAACAAGCATTACAACATGCCTGGACTAACAAAGGAGTAGGCGTCATTGCTTTTCCAGGTGATTTGATGATGCAAAAAGCGTACGAGCAAATTCCGTTAGCCACTCTTTATCGGCCTTCGCCAGTAATACGTCCTTCTGATAGTGAATTGCGGCAGTTGGCATCACTTATAAATAATTCGGACACTGTAAGTATTTATGCTGGAATTGGCTCGATGAACGCCCGTCCACAAGTACTTGAATTGGCAAAAAAATTAAACGCACCGATTGCCTACACTTTGAAAGCTAAAATGACCTTTGAATACGACAATCCTTATGCGGTTGGAATGACGGGGCTTTTGGGAAGCAGTGCTGGTGCTCGCGCAGTTACCCAAAGTAAGCTTTTATTAATGCTTGGTAGTGATTTTCCATGGAGAGAATTTCTTGATGGTGAAGTGAATATAGTGCAAATCGATACTAAACCAGAACGTCTTGGACGAAGAGTAGCCTTACATACAGGACTAACTGGTGATATAGCTCCAACATTAAATGCCTTATTGCCATTAATTGAGTCTAAAACAGAGGATCATTTCTTACAAACTTGTTTGAAAGATTATGAAACAGTTCTCAAGAACCAACATCATCATGCACATGATCAAGGTGAAAATAATTTGATTAAACCTGAGTTTTTAGCTGCTATTTTGGATAAATTAGCGAATGAAGATGCTATTTTTACTGCGGATACAGGCATGTGCGCTGTTTGGGTTGCGCGATATATTCACGGCACAGGAAAACGCTCTTTAATGGGAAGTTTTTCTCATGGCTCTATGGCTAATGCCATGCCACAGGCTATTGGAGCTGCATTACATTCACCTCATCGCCAAGTAATAGCCCTTTGCGGAGATGGTGGAATTTCCATGCTCTTGGGCGATTTAATGACAATTGCCCAATATAAATTACCGATAAAATTAATTATATTTAATAATCGTGTCTTAGGAATGGTTGAACTGGAAATGCAAGTAGCAGGATTACCCGATTGGCAAACCAAAATGGCTAATCCCAATTTTGTCCAAGTAGCTGAAGCATGCGGAATTCGTGGTTACAGTATTCACAAGCCTGAACAGCTAGAAAGCACACTACAAGAGGCTTTATCTTATGAAGGTGCTGTATTAGTGGAGGTATTTACTAATCCAGATGTACCTGTTTTACCTCCCCACACCTCGGTGGGCGTCCTCTCACACTATATAGAATCACAAGCGAAGTTAACAGCAAAAGGGCGATTTGAGGATGCCTGGCTATCTCTCAAAACCTCGATGCAATACATTCGTGATTTATGGTAATGAAAAATCCAATGATCATTTTAATGATGGGTATAGCTGCTCGGACGGATCGAGGGAGAGACGAAATCAAATAGTCTTTCCAAAACTTACATTACTTTTTATCCATGAATCACGAAAGACTTCTCTTGAGAGATATTCTTATCCTCTTCCTCAATCATCTTTATCAACGTCTTAAAATAGTCTTCAGATCGCGTAGTTTTTATGCCTGCAAAAAAATCAAAGATAGGATTATTATGCTTTTTCAACAGGTTCATATGCTCTGTATTCTCAATAAATGATTTTATGTAGAGATGCATCTCCTGTAAATTACCACTTTTACACTTCAACCCCGAATTAAATTGTTTGAGTAATTCTCCTTTTCTTTGACGCTCTGATTTAGATGATTTTTCCATACTCATGGCATTTAAATAGATATCATCTAAAATTTTTAATACCTTTACCGGAAAATGAGCATAAGGTACAGAATCTGATTCAATAAATTTAAAAATTGGATTATATGTTTCTTCAAATTTTTCAGCTAGCAAGGAATGTATTCGCATACTAGGATGTATACCATCCCAAAACATATAATCCGTTGAAGGAGAAATGTGTTCTCCCTTCTCTGCTGAATTTTTTTGATTTTGTTTAAATTCTTCTGAATCAAGATAAGAAAATTTTAATTTATTTTCATCTAAATTATATTTTTTAGGATTATCATAAATTTCTTTAAAATGTGAATTGACATCAAAAATAGAAAGACGCACAGGTAAATTTAAATTTTGATATTTTTTTTGAAGTTGCTGCATTTTATTTGCCAATTGCTCATTAAAATAAATCGAACATTGGCGAGCAACTTCTTGTTCCTCCTTACTTTTAACTTGGTATCTTGGAGTTAATGAGAGATCGGGTAAATTAAATAAAACAAAATTCCTATAGCCATTCTTAATCAAAATTTCAAGATTTTCTATGCGTGAGTTGACTGCATTATTAGCCGCCATTAAAGAAGGTTTTTTATTAACAGTAAGTAAATCATTAGCACCTGACCATTCAACAACCAATGTTTCATATTTCTCGATTGCATCGATTTTATATTTTTTATCGTCCTGAATTAATAATTTTCTTTTAGATTCCAAGTTGGTCACTGTTAATCTTGCTCCTTCCTCGACAAGATCAATAGTCAATTTGGTGGTGTAATCGTATGAAGTTAAGCCCGCCTCACAATAAAATCTCGCAAAACGCTTTCCATTATATAAAATATGCCGATCATCGTTTAAGCTAAACGCTTCTTCATTTTTTTGTCGTGATTGCGACTCATTAATTAAAATAGCATCGGATATATCCGCATTAGCAGAAGAATTTTGTCCTAATTTCCGTTTCTTTCTTTGAGCATCTATTTCATATTCTTCTATAATAGCCGCACACACATAATCACCCCAAACAAATCCATTAGTAAATCTTTCTCTGGGTGAAGAACGATATCCTTTTACATACAAATATTTTAAAGGAATAAAATCAAATAACTTGCGTTTATAAAAAGTCCCCCTATCTGAAAGGCTATCACCTAAAAAAATTAAATTACAAATATTTATCTTTGGATGTGATGTTGGCAAACTAATTCCCCTTATCATAATAAACTAGAACTTCAAATCATTTGTTAAAGCGCTTTTATATTCAAGATGCCGAGCTATAATGAACATATTTTTGTGATATATAACAAAATAAGAGCACACACGCAAATAATAAGGCTTTAATTGAGCGAATTTCCCGATTAACCAACATCTATTAGTTGATCATTAATAGTTATTTATGGTAATATATTACCCATAATAACGTTAATGTCATCATGAAAAAAATTAGGAGTCTGTAATTATATTGTACCGATTAGATAAGATTAGCAAAAAAACTGACGCTCAATTACTTGAGGCATTTGCAAGTTTTCCTGCTAACACGACTTCAATTGATTTAAGCTTTAATGTACTTGGTAATAGAAGCGACTCTGTATTAATCAATGCATTTAAAACAATGCCAAATAGTGTGATTATTCTTGATTTGAGTAGCAATAATTTTCATCTCGGTATTGGATCAAAATTAAGCAAATTACTTGGATTTTTGCCTAAAGACCTTATATCACTTAACCTAGCTAATAATAAGTTAGGTACTGGCACTCCATGCGATGTCAAAAAATTAATTAATTCATTTAAAGAGATTTCAAATGTTACTTCACTTGACTTGAGCTGTAATGATCTTAACACAATTTTTGAAGATGTATTAGGCGAAATGTTCAATGGACTCCCTTCCGCCCTGACTTCACTTAATTTGAGAGGAAATAAGCTTGGCACTTCAATGCGTTGTACGTTAGTTGATGCACTAAAAAAACTTCCTAAAAATCTGAATACGCTTGATTTGAGTGCTAATGACCTCGAACGAAAAGAATGTACTAAGTTGTCCAAGATGCTTCAAGCAATTCCCAGAAGCGTGGTTTCGCTAAATTTGAGCTGCAATGCCCTCGGAAAATTAACTAACAAATTAATTGAAGTATTTCAAGCTATTCCTACTAGTGTGACCTCACTTGATTTAAGCGGCAACATCCTTAATAGACTAACTAGCAAGGAACTATATGAAGTTCTTAAATCAATACATACTAATTTAATCTCCATTAATTTAAAATTTAATGACTTTGACATTAAAACCCACGTTGAAGCCATAACGAAAGCACTTCCTAATGCTCTGATTTCGATCAATTTGAATAATCATACAATAAACGACATATCCGGAACTAACTTAGGTGAAATGCACAAAGGAAACTTTGATGACTTAGACTCACTCGATTGGAACAACAATGATCTTAATGATAAATCAAGTACTGAGGTTGCTGATGCTTTGAATGTAATCTCTAATGATAAAACTTTGACTATTCGAGACCTAGATAATAAACTTCTAGCTGAAATAATTGAAATATTTAAAGCAATTTCTATCGATATAACATCTCTTGATTTAAGCTTAAATAATCTTGGTGATAAAACTGTTATTGAATTAATCAAAATATTTCAGGAAATTCCTCCTTACATCACCTTGCTTGATTTAACATGTAATAGTCTTGATAAAAAAACCATCTCTGAATTAACTCAAGTATTTAAGACCCTCCCACCAAATATAAAAAAGATTGATTTATTCTCTAACAGCCTTACATTAGACCATGTTATTAATGTCTTTCCAAATACCGTACAATTTATTACCCTGGATTCAGATAAAAACATAGATCTTGATGAGTTTCGTAAAGAACAAAAAAAACGCGAAAACTCTTTGTATGATCTTGAGTCTCATCTTTTGACCCTCAAAAATAAAGCAGTTAAACTAAAGAAGAAAGGATTTGTGGAAGCATGCACTGAGGCGAACGCTCTACATATTACATTGAATGAATTAAAAAAATTATACAGTGCCACTAATCTGGATTATGCCTCTTTTAGAGAGAATTCAATGCAAGCAATTAGTATAGCAAGGAAAACATTGGCAAAACATCGAGGTTGCAAAGAATTATTGGCCAACATCGCTTTGTGCATTCTGGGACTTGGTGTGATATACCTCACAATTTGTGCATGCAAAGGTAGTTTTTTCAAATTTAATACTGATTCAGTGAATAAGCTGAATAAATTACAGGATAGCATCGACAGACTCGCTGCGCCCTGTTAGTGTTTGTTTATGTCTGAACGCATCACGAATTGTAAACAGAGTGATGCGTGTCCGTTTCGGCAGATCAAAAAAATTATTAATAGCGATAATGGTCCGGTTTATAGGGGCCATTAATACCGACCCCCAAATAGTTCGCTTGTTCCTCGGTTAATTGAGTCAATTGTGCTCCAATTCTTCCTAAGTGCAATCGTGCTACTTTTTCATCTAATAATTTAGGCAGAACATACACTTGATTCTGATAATGAGCAGAATGCTGAAATAATTCAATTTGCGCAAGCACCTGGTTGGTAAATGATGCGGACATGACAAAACTTGGATGTCCGGTTGCACAACCCAGGTTAACCAAACGACCCTCTGCCAAGAGAATAATGCGTTTGCCATCAGGAAAAATCACGTGGTCGACCTGGGGCTTGATATTTTCCCATGGGTATTGCTTCAAACTTTGAACATCAATTTCAGAATCAAAATGGCCAATGTTGCACAAAATTGCTTGGTGACGCATACGTTGCATGTGCTCATGGGTTACTACATGATAGTTACCTGTCGCAGTAACTACTATATCAACTTGATCGGCAACGGCATCGAGCGTTACTACACGATATCCTTCCATTGCTGCCTGCAACGCACAAATAGGATCAATTTCAGCAATAAATACCGTAGCACCTTGACCACGTAAAGCCTGAGCACAACCTTTACCCACATCACCATATCCTAAAATGAGCGCAATTTTACCAGCAATCATGACATCAGTAGCACGTTTTAGGCCATCTAATAAAGACTCACGACAACCATAAAGATTATCAAATTTGGATTTCGTTACAGCATCATTTACATTAATAGCGGGAATTTTCAAATCGCCACTTTTAGCCATTTCATATAGACGTGCCACCCCAGTAGTTGTTTCTTCAGAAACGCCTCTAATAGAGGTCAATAATTCTGGATATTTTTGGTGAATAATTTGTGTTAAATCACCCCCATCATCCAACAATAAATTAGGGGTCCAATTGTCTGGCCCAATAAGTGTTTGTTCAACACACCACCAATATTCTTCTTCAGACTCTCCTTTCCACGCAAAAACAGGAATGCCAGCAGCCGCAATGGCAGCAGCGGCATGATCTTGAGTAGAAAATATATTGCAAGAAGACCAGCGAACTTCAGCACCTAATGCAAGTAATGTTTCAATTAATACTGCGGTTTGAATGGTCATATGCAAACAACCCGCAATACGTGCCCCTTTTAATGGTTTTAAAGCAGCAAACTCTTCTCGTAAAGCCATTAAACCAGGCATTTCTGTTTCTGCAATGGCTATTTCTTTACGTCCCCAGGAAGCCAATGACTTATCAGCTACTTTATAATCTTGTTCTCTACTAAATTTATTCACTAATTCCATTCCAATGTCCTCATAGTGCTTTTTGTAATTCAGTGACCTTATCTAAACGCTCCCATGGAAATTGCTTGCGTCCATAATGACCATAAGTTGCCGTTTCTTGGTAAATAGGACGAAGTAAATCATGATGTTCAATAATGCCCTGTGGTGTTAAATTAAAATTCTTATGAATCAATTCAATAATTTCACTATTTTTTAACCGACCTGTATTAAATGTTTCAACAAAAATAGAAGTAGGCTCTGCAACACCAATTGCATAAGAAAGCTGAATTTCACATTTATCAGCAATACCAGCAGCAACTATGTTTTTAGCTACATACCGTGCCGCATAAGCTGCTGAACGATCTACTTTGGAAGGATCTTTACCTGAGAAACAACCACCGCCATGTCTCGCCATACCACCGTAGGTGTCAACAATAATTTTACGACCGGTTAAACCACAATCTCCCAAAGGACCACCAATAACAAAACGACCTGTTGGATTAATAAAGTAGCGTGTTTTGTCGGTCAACCATTCCCTAGGCAAGGTAGTTTTAATAATTTCTTCGCGTACAGCTTCAGTTAATTCCTTATGGCTAATGTCTTCTGAATGCTGTGTTGAAATCACGACCGTATCTACTTCAACGGGCATTCCTTGCTCATATTTTAAAGTAACTTGACTTTTAGCATCGGGGCGCAACCAGGGTAAAACACCTGATTTACGCAAACTGGTTTGTTTTTCCATTAAACGATGTGCATAAGCAATTGGAGCTGGCATATAAACATCGGTCTCACAGCTAGCATAACCAAACATTATGCCTTGATCCCCAGCACCTAAGATTTTAGTTGTTTCATTATCCACCCCTCGAGCAATATCTGGAGATTGTTTCCCTATGGTCGAAAGTACTGCACACGATTCCCAATCAAAACCCATCTGCGAGCTGTTATATCCTATATTTTTAATCACCTGGCGTGTGATTTCTTCGACATCCACCCAAGCCGTGGTGGTGATTTCGCCCCCAACTAGGACCATACCCGTTTTCACAAAAACTTCACAAGCAACCCGTGCTCGGGGATCTTGCATTAAAATAGCATCTAAAATTGCATCAGAAATTTGATCTGCAATTTTATCTGGATGTCCTTCAGAAACCGATTCGGAAGTGAAGACATAGCTTTCATTCATTATTAATTCTCTCTGTATTTATCGCTAAAAGAGTTTAATTCATTAACTGTATAAACTCATTAAAAATTAGTTCTATATCATGAGGCCCTGGACTTGCCTCAGGATGTCCTTGAAAACCCAGGGCAGGTTTTACTGTATGCCTGATTCCTTGCAACGTATCATCAAATAAAGAACGGTGCGTCACCTTTAGACAATCCGGTAGGCTGTCTTCATCCACGGTAAAGCCATGATTTTGGCTGGTTATAAAAACTCGTTTTTTACCCTCTGTTTCAACCACAGGATGATTTGCTCCATGATGACCAAATTTCATTTTCTTAGTCACCGCACCACAAGCTAGAGCTAAAATCTGAAAACCTAGGCAAATGCCAAACACAGGCAGGTTACATTCTAAAAATTGCTGCGTTGCACGAATGGCATAATCACAAGCTTGTGGATCACCAGGCCCGTTTGATAAAAATACGCCATCAGGATTTAAAGCTAAAACGTCCTTGGCAGATGTTTGCGCAGGCACTAGCGTTAAATGACACCCTTTATCGTATAATATGCGTAAAATATTATGCTTTACGCCAAAATCATAGGCAACAACATGAAATTGGTGTGGCTGCGAACTCTTCTGCCCCCATTCGCCTTGTCCTTCATGCCAACGCTCAGAGGTTTTTCGAGAAACTTCCAAAGCCAAATCCACTCCTTGTAAGCCAGCAAAGGATTTAGCTTTCTTTAAAGCCTGCTTTGGATTAGCTACATTAGTGCTAATACAAGCTCCTAAAGCACCTTGCTCACGTATTCTTAACGTTAAATCACGAGTATCAATATCTGCAATAGCAACCACTCCATTTTTTTTAAGCCAAGAGGAGAGCGATTGTTCTGCACGATAATTACTATGAATTATGGAGTTGTTTTTCACCACTAAACCTGCTGCCCAAACTGTATTGGATTCCATATCTTCTGGTATACAACCTGTATTACCAACATGTGCGGTAGTCAGCGTGACAATTTGGCGGGCATAAGAGGGGTCGGTAAGTATTTCTTGATAACCAGTTAATGAGGTATTAAAAACCAATTCGCCAATACATTCGCCTTGGGCTCCTATGGAGATGCCTTCATACACAGTACCATCGGCTAAAACTAAAATTGCTGGTTGATTCATCATGAATGTTTACTCTATGTTGTTTTGCTCATCTTTAAACTGTAAGACGCTCCTCTTTTGCACTTACAAAAAGAGGATTTTCGAAGCCTTTTCTAACTTTATCTCCCCCACTCCAGAAAATAGAGGCTTAGTAAATAAGAAAGAATTTGTTGCTCAACAGTTTAATAAAATAAAAATGAAAATAAAATGAGCAATTATAACGTACCTAATTCAAAACTTCATGTCTTCAAAAAACTTTTTCACACCTGCAAACCAAGAACTAGTGCGTGGAGAATGATTTGCCTTAGCATTTTCCAATGATTCCTGTAGTTTGGATAATAAATCTTTTTGTTCACGTGATAAATTAATCGGTGTCTCTACCACTACTTTACACAATAAATCGCCCTGTCCATGTCCCCGTACGGACTTCATTCCTTTGCTTCTTAAGCGGAATACTTTACCTGTTTGCGTTTCATCTGGAATCTTTAAAGTTACCCGACCTTCAAGTGTAGGAACTTCTATAGAGCCACCCAATGCCGCAGTAATAAAACTAATAGGTACCTCACAATGCAAATTATTATCCTGACGCTCAAATATAGAATGTTTTTTTACATTAACTTGCACATAGAGATCACCTGAACCACCACCATGAATCCCTGCTTCGCCTTCGCCAGTTAACCGTACTCGATCCCCGTTATCAACGCCGGCAGGAATTTTAACTGTTAATTTTTTACTCTCACGAATACGACCTTGTCCATGACACCCGGTGCATGGATCTGAAATTACTTTTCCTTCACCATGACAACTTGGGCATGTTTGTTCAATGGAGAAAAATCCTTGTTGAATTCGTACCTTACCCATTCCGTTACAGGTTTCACAATTTTTGGGATGTGTTCCTGGTTTTGCTCCAGAACCATTACAAACAGTACACGTACCATGTCTAGGAACTGTAATCTCAATTTCTTTACCTAGAGCAGCTTCTTCTAGGGTTAAAGTCACATTAAATTGGAGATCAGCACCACGTTGACCTCGTGACTGTCGACCAGCACCGCGACCTCCAGAAAAAATATTTTCAAAAATATCTTCGAATACATCACCAAAACCACCAAAGCCACCAGCACCGCCTCGCATGGAAGGATCAACACCTGCATGGCCGTATTGATCATAAGCAGCACGTTTTTGTGGATCTGAGAGGATGCTGTAAGCATTTTGAATTTCTTTGAACTTTTCTTCTGCAGAGGAATCACCGGAATTACGATCTGGATGGTACTTCATTGCCAGTTTACGATACGCCTTTTTAATTTCTGTATCATTTGCTGTTCGACTTACTTCTAAAAGTTCATAATAATCCCGCTGTTCCATAACTACTCACACTATTAAAATTAATAAAAATACTTTTTTTTTGTCACCATGATAGATACCCAAGTTAGACGAAGGTCTGTTGGCATTCCGCTAGCTAGATTGTAAACCAAAATGGACTTATTTAAAACACCGAAGCACATCATACATCACCATCGGAGCACAAAAAATCAGTCCACTTTGGCCAAAATAGTAGAAAACACCAACAGACCTAGCTTGGCTACCCAACCTGCATGGATTATTCGCCGTCTTTCTTGTCGTCTTTAACTTCCTCAAACTCAGCATCAACAACACCATCATCCGCCTTGGGCGCTTCTTGAGTATGCTCTTGCTGGGCATCACTGGGTTGTGCTTGGCCTTCAGTCGCTTTTTTCGCGTACACCCGCTCAGCCATTTTTGAAGAAGCTTCTGTTAAGACTTTTAATTTGTCTTCAATTTGAGCCTTATCAGTACCCTGAATTGCTTCTTTTAATTCAGCGATAGCAGTCTCAATACCTTTTTTCTCATCTTCAGAAAGTTCAGCAGCTAAATCTTTCATCGATTTTTCACTGCTGTGAATCAAACTATCTGCTTGATTACGTAATTCTGCCATTTCCTTAAATTTCTTATCTTCTTCAGCATGAGATTTACCATCTTTGACCATCGCAGCCACTTCTTCGTCACTTAAACCACTGGATGCTTTAATAACAATGGATTGTGCTTTACCCGTTGCCTTATCTTTAGCAGACACATTGAGTATACCATTCGCATCAATATCAAAAGTCACTTCAATTTGTGGCACGCCTCGTGGTGCAGCAGGAATATCTCCTAAATCAAATCGACCTAAAGATTTATTTGCTGATGCTTGCTCTCGCTCCCCTTGTAAAACATGCACAGTTACAGCTGTTTGATTATCATCAGCTGTAGAAAACACTTGATTCGCCTTTGTAGGAATGGTGGTGTTTTTCTCAATAAGCTTAGTCATAATACCGCCCATTGTTTCAATACCTAAAGACAATGGAGTAACATCAAGCAAAAGAATATCTTTTACTTCACCGGATAACACCGCTGCCTGAATTGCTGCACCTACAGCAACTGCTTCATCGGGATTCACGTCTTTACGTGGTTCTTTACCAAAAAACTCTTCCACAGTTTTTTGTACTAAAGGCATGCGTGTCTGACCACCAACTAAAATTACTTCATTAATTTGAGATACAGTTAACTTAGCGTCTTTCAATGCTATTTTGCAAGGCTCTATGGTACGTTTAACCAATTCCTCAACCAAAGATTCTAACTTGGCACGTGTCAATTTAATGTTTAAATGTTTTGGTCCAGAAGCGTCTGCAGTGATATAAGGAAGATTAACATCTGTTTGTTGTGCTGAAGACAATTCAATTTTTGCTTTCTCCGCTGCTTCTTTCAAACGTTGTAATGCTAAGGGATCATTATGTAAATCAATTCCTGAATCTTTTTTAAACTCTGCAGCCAGATAATTAATCAACGCCAGATCAAAATCCTCACCGCCCAAGAACGTATCACCATTAGTAGCTAATACTTCAATTTGGTGTTCGTCACCAACTTGAGCGATTTCAATGAGCGAAACATCAAATGTACCACCACCCAGATCATATACAGCGATGATTGAATCACCACGTTTTTTGTCCATACCATAAGCTAGTGCAGCAGCAGTAGGCTCGTTAATAATACGTTTTACTTCAAGACCAGCAATACGACCTGCATCTTTAGTCGCTTGACGTTGTGAATCGTTAAAGTAAGCAGGGACAGTAATAACTGCTTCTTTTACTTCTTCACCCAAATAATCTTCTGCTGTCTTTTTCATTTTTCGTAAGACTTCAGCAGAAATTTGTGGTGGTGCTTTATCCTGGTTTTGTACTTTAACCCAGGCATCACCATTGTCTGCTTTAATGATTTTATAGGGAACCATTTTAATATCTTTTTGAACTACATCATCCTCAAAGCGACGACCAATTAAACGTTTAATTGCAAATAATGTTTTTTCGGGATTAGTTACCGCTTGACGTTTTGCAGACTGACCAACTAGGATCTCGCCATCATCTGTATAAGCAACAATAGAAGGCGTAGTACGAAGACCTTCACTGTTTTCAATTACTTTAGGTTTGTTACCTTCCATTACAGCAACACATGAGTTAGTTGTACCCAAGTCGATTCCTATAATTTTTGCCATTTTTTTCTTGCTCCAAATTAATAGTTTTTCTAAGGTGATGAAGTTTATATGGAGCGTATTGCCCCAAATTCAAGCCATTACTTATTATTTTTTTGAGTAATTGCCCACTGCATATCAAGGAAAAGCCCTATAGCTTTGCCAAGATTTTTTACATGGCTACTGAGCTGTTACTTTTTTGATACAATTACTCGTGCCGGCCTAATTACCCGATCACTTAATTTATAACCCTTTTGAAATACAGTAATTACTGTATTAGGTGCAGCACCTGGTTCATCGTGTATTGACATTGCTTCGTGCTCTTGTGGATCAAAAAGCGCACCCATAGGATCAATTTGTTGTACATCAAACTTTTGAAATACATCCAAAAAAAGTTTCATGGTTAGTTCCAAGCCCTCACGCATAGCTGCATCGTCTGCTTTGTTGGCCATTTGTAAAGCCTGCTCCAAACTATCTACTATAGGCAATAAAGCGCTAACCAATTTTTCAATACCATAACGATGCGCATTCCCTATTTCACGTTCAGCACGACGGCGAACATTATCTAACTCCGCTATTGCACGTACGGATTTTTCCCAATTTTCATGAGCTTTTTGTTCTGCGAGAGTTAATTGCTCACTTAACTCTTCATAACTGGAGTGTTCTAAAGATTCTTCCTGATCCATAGTTTCTTCCTCCACATCCAATTGTTCTTCAACACGCTCTTCTTGAGACACATTTTCTTCTTTGAATTGCTGCCAATTTTTTTTATTGTGTTTGCTCATCCCAATACTCCTAACTAACCTGAATTGAGCAAATGGGGGCAGCTACTAAAATTTCAAGTGCTTTGTTTTAAAATCTCTATATTGCAGTATATGTTCATTTATTCCATACTTAGACACCAAAAAAGTCACTCGGATTTATTATGCAAAATTGGTCGCCAAGTTCCTGGCTCCAACGTCCCTATTTGCAAGCTGCAACCTATGCTGATGAAGCTCAATTAAAAAAAGTTGTAGCGCAATTAAGCCTATTCCCACCACTGGTTACCGCTGGAGAAGTAAAACAGTTAAGAAAAGAAATTGCGCGTGCTGGACGTGGTGAAACCTTTATTCTTCAGGGCGGGGACTGTGCAGAATCATTTAATGATTGTCGACCTGAAATTATTAGCAATAAGTTAAAAATCTTATTGCAAATGAGTTTGATCTTATTGCATGGTTTACGTAAACCCATTATTCGTATTGGCCGGATTGCTGGACAGTATGCAAAACCACGTTCTTCTGACTTTGAGACTATTGATGGAGTAACCTTGCCAAGTTATCGAGGCGATCTGGTTAACTCACCTGAGTTTACGCAAGTAGCCCGTGAACCGAACCCCAATTTATTGATACAGGCCTATAATTGCTCTGCAATTACTTTAAATTTTATTCGTGCCTTATTAGACAGTGGTTTTGCCGATCTTAACCATCCTCAACGTTGGGATTTAAGATTCGTAGAACATTTAAAACAAAAAAAAGAATATCAAGTTCTGGTGAAATCGATTGGCGATGCTTTGGATTTTTTAGAAACTATAGATGGAATACAATCCAGTAATTTATCCAAAGTTGATTTTTATACCTCACATGAAGCATTGCATTTGCATTATGAACAGGCATTGACTCGCCAACTAGAAGATGGCCTGTGGTATAACTTATCCACTCATCTACCCTGGATAGGCATGCGCACCACACAGTTAGACAGTGCTCATTTAGAATTTATGCGTGGGGTGCAAAATCCTTTGGGCATAAAGATCGGTCCTTCAGCTACCCCTGCATGGTTAGAAGAAATAATTAATTATGTTAATCCGCATCGTGAAGAGGGACGTCTGGTCTTATTTACACGTTTAGGCGCTAAACACATAGACCGACTTCTGCCACCACTAATTGAAGTGGTTAAAAAAACTAAAATCCCAGTAACCTGGTCTTGCGATCCAATGCATGGCAATACAGAAACTACAGCAGATGGGATTAAGACACGCCACTTCGACAACATTCTTGTAGAATTGAAACAAGCGCTCGAGATCCATCAGGATATGGACAGTTATCTTGGTGGCGTTCATTTTGAATTAACAGGCGATAATGTGACAGAATGTATTGGTGGCGCTCATGGTTTAGCTGCTGATGATCTGAAAAAAGCCTATTATAGCTTGGTCGATCCACGATTAAACTATGAGCAATCAATCGAAATGGCCTTACAATTAAGTAAACAGTTTAGAAATATCTAACCCTTAATACCGATCATGTCGATAAAGTCACTTCTATAAATGTATGGAATACCTCTATCGACGAAAGAAACGAGCTACTACTTGTATCATAGCTAATGCTTGCATACGTGAGTAGACTGAGTGGTGAAATCCATGTTGAATACCTGTATTGGATCTCTGCTAGGACTGATTTTTGCTATGCTGTTCGCTGAGTACTAAACGCATGACACCCAAACGACCATTAGCTGTTGAACTGGAACAATGCTCCCAAGTTAATGAGAGAAGTGGTTTTTGAGGATTTGCAAGAATACGTTTTATCAATGTTTCATTACTAATACCAATCCTTTCAAATAATTCAACTCCATTTTTAGTAAATGCTTTAAGTTTTTTTAATAATATTTTGTTACAAATTTTATTATGTTGTTCACGACTTAAGCCCAAAAACTGCGGATCTAATTATAATTCGTAATAACAACTATAAACTAGTTTACGCAAGCCTGGGGAGCTCATTTTTTTGATTGCATATAAAACTTACAATAAAGTTACACATGATAAAACGGACTAAACTCGTGTACTGCTTCAACCATAGCAGCAACATGCTCAGGAGGTACATCTGGAGTAATGCCATGCCCTAAATTAAATATATGCCCCGAACCATGACCAAAAGAATTCAATACCTTTTTCACCTGCTCACGAATACAAGGTACAGAGGTTAATAATACGGCTGGATCCAGGTTTCCCTGCAAAGCAACTTGATTACCTACGCGTGAACGCGCATCAGCTAAATCACAGGTCCAATCCAACCCCAAAGCATCACATCCTGTAATCAGCATTTTTTCTAACCATTGACCGCCATTTTTGGTAAATAAAATAACAGGAATCTCAGGATAAATTGCTTTAATATGGTGTACAATCTGCTGCATGTACTGCAAAGAAAAATTCTGATAATTTTCAGGGGTTAATATACCGCCCCAGGTATCAAAAAGCATTACTGCATTGATGCCTGATTTAATTTGTTCTGATAAATAATCAGATACTGATACTGCCAATTTATGCAATAACTGATGAGCTGCTTCAGGTTCCTTGTAAATCAACTTCAAAATACGTTTAAAGTCTCTGCTGCTCCGTCCTTCAACCATATAGCAGGCTAAAGTCCATGGGCTTCCAGCAAAACCGATTAATGGTAATTCATTTGGCATTTCCTGACGAATTAAACGCACTGCATTCATTACATAAGCTAAGGAATCTGCAGCTTCAGGAACTTGGAGATTTTTTATAGCCTGCAGATCGTGAACTGGCTTTTTAAAGCAAGGCCCTTCCCCTTCAGCAAAATATAAACCAAGCCCCATAGCATCAGGAATAGTTAAAATATCAGAAAATAAAATAGCAGCATCCATCGCATATCGGCGCAAAGGTTGTAATGTTACTTCACAAGCCAGATCAGGATTTTTACAAAGATTTAAAAAATCACCGGCCTGCTCTCTGATCTTTCTATACTCAGGCAAATAACGACCTGCCTGGCGCATCATCCATATTGGCGTTCTTTCTACAGGTTGACGTCTTAATGCTCGGAGAAACAAAGAGTTACTTAAATCATACATACTTGAAAACCCAACACTAGCAAAATGCGTTTATAATAACATAATCACTATCTTAACAAAAAAATGGATTGTTTATGCTTTAATGTCAAAATCTCACTCTAGGCAAGAAAAAAAATTCAGGTAAAATAGACACATCATATTTTACTGGAAAAAAATTGGATACTTTACATATTAAAGCACTCACTGTAAGCACTAAAATTGGCGTATATGCTTGGGAACAACGGGTTAATCAACCTTTATTAATTGATATAAGCATGGATTCTGACTTCAGTGTCTGCAATGATGATTTAAACAATACTATAGATTATGCCTCCCTGTGCGAAACAATCACTCACTTTGTAGAATCAAAGTCTTTTCGATTAATTGAAACAGTTGCGAATGAAATCGCTAATTTAATTAAGCAGAAATTTAAAGTGTCGCATCTTACTGTAGCAGTGAGTAAACCCCAGGCAGTAAAAAATGCGGCGAATATCCAGGTGATCGTACATCGTTAATCACCCAGTGGTTAGCATTCCACGCAAATGCTCATTTTTTGCTAAATCTATTTGTGCTTTTTGAGCTAATGTCCGGTTTGCATAAGGTCCGACTACAACACGGAACCATATACCCCGACTGCTATGGCTGATGGGAACAACCATTACATTAAATCCTTTGAGAATTAATAAACCTTTCATGTGTTCCGCATCCTGTCGAGCTTTAAACGCAGCGACTTGTACTGAATAAGTACCCTTTCCTACAACGGGGACAGGAGCAATTGGTTTCGACTCAAGAGCCTTAGCAACTACAGGTTGTTGGACGTTAGCAGCAGTGTCTGCTGCTGTAGTCTTTGTGGCAACAATGCTAGCGGAAACACTAGTTGCAGCAGCATTCGTACTCGGTTGTGATCCAGCAAGCTTTTCAGAATTTGGCATCTTTTCATTGGTCAATAAAGTATAGAATTCAAACTTAGGCTTATGAGGAACCGTTGTTTTTTGTTGAGCTTGAGGATTATTTAGCGTTTTATTTGCTTCATGGTGTGCCAAAACCTGAGTATTTACCCAGTGAACTAGGGTGCCTAAATCAAAAAAAGTAGCACTTAAGTACCCCAGAAGAAAGGTTATTGTACTTACTAAAAACAGATTTGGCACTCGCGAAGACCGCTTACTGCTATATTCTCTTCCCATCACATACTCTCAGGAGCAGATACGCCCAATAAATCTAAACCATTATTTAAAACCTGACGTACAGCCTCTAGTAAGCTCAGACGTGCACAGCGTAATTGTTCGTTTTCACATAAAAGTTGCACGGCATTATAATAACTATGTAATCCATTAGCGAGTTCACGCAAATAATAAGCTACTTGGTGAGGTTCACAACTCATAGCAGATAACTCTACAACTTCAGGATAACGACTAATTAACGCGATTAATGCTGTTTCATGAGACTGCTCTAACAAATTAACATTCGCTAAGCCAATCGTCTTATCCCAGAGCAAACCTCGCTCTTTTAATTGCCTTAATACAGAACAGATTCTCGCATGCGCATACTGGATATAATAAACGGGATTATCACTGGATTCGGATTTTGCCAAATCTAAATCAAAATCCATATGCTGTTCGGCCTTGCGTGCAACATAAAAGAAACGAGCTGCATCATTACCTACTTCTTGACGTAGCTCTCTTAACGTGACAAAAGAACCACTTCGTGTAGACATTTGCACTCGGTCACCACCACGATACAAAATAGCAAATTGCACTAAAAGCACTGTCAAAGCACTCTCATCATGGCCCAAAGCATTTATTGCAGAACGTAATCGGTTGACATACCCGTGATGATCGGCACCAAAAATATCAATCACTCGATCAAAACCACGATTGTATTTATTCCAGTGATAAGCAACATCAGAAGCAAAATAAGTTTTTTGTCCGTTAGCACGCACTAATACCCGATCTTTTTCATCGCCAAACTCCGTAGCCTTAAACCAAAGAGCACCTTCTTGCTCAAAAGTGTGCCCTGCGTCTTTAAGTGCTTGAATACCGTGTTCTATTGAACCGTCTTCGAATAAGGAACGCTCAGAAAACCAGTTGTTATACTCCACGCCAAATTCAGTCAAATCCTCTTTGATGTCCTCTAAAACAATTGTTAAAGCATGTTGATGAAATAAAGCAAAATTAGGTTGGCCTAACAATGCATTTGCACGTTCAATCATCGCATCGATATAAATTTCTTTATTACCGCCTTGAGGCTCATCAGCAGGCATGCCTTCAAGCACTAAGGTCCAAGGATGAACAAATTGAGCCCCCCTTTCAGACCACAATACCCGTGCGATATCAATAACATACTCGCCTTTGTATGCATTTTCTGGAAAAATAACTGGTTCAGAAGCCAACTCCAGATAACGCAACCATACACTGACAGCAAGAATGTTCATCTGCCGTCCAGCATCATTCACGTAATACTCGGTAGTAACATCATAGCCTGCAGCATGTAAAACATTTTTTAAGGAAGCACCAAAAGCAGCACTGCGACCATGTCCAACATGCAAAGGACCTGTTGGATTAGCAGAAACAAATTCGATCAGCACTTTTTGATTGTGACCAATCGTACTTCGTCCAAAATCCTTAGCCTTAGTTAATATTTCCGCAATAATTGGCGAGCGAGCGTTACTGCGTAGAAAAAAATTAATAAAACCTGCACCAGCAATTTCTATTTTTTCTACAGACTCATCAACAGGTAAGAGCTGAACTAAACGCTCGGCAATCTTAAGAGGTGCCTGACGACAGGGTTTAGCTAGAATCAACGCAAGATTACTAGCATAATCACCATGAGCTGCATCTTTTGTACGATCCACTTTAATCTCAATATCCAGATCAGCAGGTACATCCCCTGATTTTTGCAGGATGGTTAACGCCTGTCTTAAAAGATGCTCTACAGTATGTTTCATACTACTCATTTTCCATAAAAAAATAAGATTATTATGCTCTTTTTCATACCAATTGAAAAGGTTTTAAGTGGCAGAGGTGACATAAACTCTAAATTCAAGTTACACTGCCACATTAAATTTTTCATGATAAGTACGATCTTGCTCTCCAACTCATGTGATGCATTAACTGGTGTCGGACCAACGCTGGCAACAAAACTCGCTAAATGCGGTATTTATACTGTGCATGATTTACTCTTTCATTTACCTTACCGCTACCAAGACCGAACTCGAATTACCCCTATCCAGGATTTACGGCCTAATGACTGGGCTGTTATTGCTGGACGTGTATGTAAAACTGAAATCAAACCAGGCAAACGAGCCCGATTCAATTGTTTTGTTGAAGACAAAACAGGAATTATCAAGCTGCAATTTTTTCACTTTAACACGCAGCAAATTAAAACATTAACACAGTGCGCCATGATCCATGCCTTTGGAGAGGCGCGTGAATTTAATAATCAATTAACCATGACTCATCCGGAATATCAATTACTAGCCGAAGGTGAGAAATGTAGGGTTAATGAAACATTAACTCCTATTTATCCAAGTACTCAAGGATTAAACCAAACCCGATTAAGACAAATCGTATTACTTGCCCTTAAATATTGTGATCACGAATTGGAACAATTAGAATGGATGAGCAAAGAACAATTGCAAACCAACAATTTTTATCCTATGGCTGAGGCGCTTAAATTACTGCATACCCCCCCTCCTGACATTTCTATACAATCTTTGGAACAAGGACAACATCCGGCACTAAAACGCCTGGTTTTTGATGAATTATTAGCTCAGCGTCTCAGTATGCAATTTGCCAGACAATCCCGCAGCGCTTTACACGCAGCACCCCTACCTATTGATGCTGTCCTAAATCAACGCTTCATGGATGTATTACCTTTTACACTAACTCAAGCACAACAAAGAGTGATGCAAGAAATCAGTAGGGATTTAATTCAAACTAAACCAATGTTACGACTAGTGCAAGGAGATGTAGGCGCGGGAAAAACAGTTATTGCTGCTCTTGCGGCGCTGCAAGCAATTGCTAACGGACACCAAGCTGCTTTTATGGCTCCGACCGATTTATTAAGTGAACAACATGCCAATAATTTGACTCATTGGCTTGCACCCTTAGGAATTAAAATTGTAAGGCTAAGTGGTAAAATGAAAATCAGCGAGCGTCGTAACGCTTTTGCAGCACTTGCGGATGGAAGTTGTCAACTTGCTATCGGTACTCATGCCTTATTTCAAGAAGAGGTTACTTTTGCACGTTTAGGTTTAGTGATTATCGATGAACAACATCGTTTCGGAGTAGAGCAACGATTGTTGCTGCAACAAAAAGGACAAAACGAGCAACATATCCCTCACCAGCTTTTAATGACGGCAACACCTATTCCAAGAACTTTATCTATGACTCATTTTGCACATTTGGATATCTCGATTATTGATGAATTACCCCCAGGACGAACACCTATCTCCACGGCCGTATTAGGTCAAAACAAACGTGAAGCAGTGATTGATCGATTAAAGGTAGCCATTGCTGATGGACGTCAGATTTACTGGGTATGTACGTTAATTGAAGAATCTGAAAAATTACAATGCGTGGCTGCTACCGAAACAGCACAACTACTGCAAGCACAACTTCCAAATGCACGTGTAGGTCTTGTACATGGACGCATGAAGACAGTGGAAAAAGAAGTAACAATGGCTGCTTTTAAATCAGGAGAAATTAGTTTATTAGTAGCAACTACTGTCATTGAAGTTGGCCTTGATGTTCCTAATGCCAGCTTGATGATCATTGAAAATGCCGAGCGTTTAGGTTTATCACAACTCCATCAATTACGTGGTCGCATCGGACGAGGAAGCACTCAATCACATTGTATATTACTTTATCAATCTCCTCTTTCCCAGCAAGGAGCTGAACGTTTAAAAATAATGCGTGCTACCAATGATGGCTTCATTATTGCAGAAAAAGACATGGAGTTAAGAGGAGCTGGTGAAGTTTTGGGAACAAGACAAACAGGTTATCGACAATTTAAGTTAGCTAATTTACAACGAGATCAGGCTTTAATAACTCTTTTATCACCTATTGTTAAAAAATTAATACTGGATTCACCAGAAATAGCTCGTGCAATTACACAACGTTGGCTTGGTAATGTTGAGCAATTTTTGCAAGGATAAAAATATTTTAAAAAAATTTTCAAGTTAAGACTGTTTTTTATTTTTTTCTTTGTTAATATGTTAGATTCCATTCTAAACTTTGCCACACATAAGTCTGTGGATATCTATTTATAAACGATTTCAATAACTAAAAATCCACTCTTAATCCATTCATTTGAAAGTCCTTATTTCATAAGGGTTCTAGCCTATTTATCTCGATAAATATTAAAATTATTTATCCACAAATTCTGTGGATAACTTTGTGTATAGGATGTAAAATATTATGTACAACCCTTTAGCTGAGTTTCTGTTTTAGCACCGTCAATTCAGAGGAACAGCTTTAGCTGCGTCTCGAAGCCTGGAGACGAGATTCAAGTCCAGAACCAAAACTTCTCGCTACCGCTCTTCCTGCTCGAATAGATCTGGATCAAATAGATTCTTACCCATAACTGGAATTAGCTTAATGGCAATGAGCCGAATGCTGTTCCCCAATTCGGTTATCTAGTTTAGCCAAAAAGTTTCAATACAATAATCTATAGTAAGTACATGAAATATTTATTTACATTAGAAATAAATGGAGAACATCATGCCAACCCCAACGAAAGAAACGGTGCTTGCTTTTTATAGAATCAAATGATTCGTTCACCTTTGACAAATCAAAATGAGTTCAAGCAATTTTATGAAAAAAAAGCTCAAATTGATGTCATCGCTGATTATTCTACGAAATTAATGGCTGTATTGAATAAAACTATTCATGCATATAACGGTAAAAAAACCGATTATAAAGCCCCAGCTCTAGTATGGTGGAGGATAGGAAAATTTGAGCAAATTCTTGAACATGAAGAAATTCGCCGGTTTATTATGGAATCTACAGCATGTTAAAATTTGATTTTTTCAAAAGGTGGAAAATCGCTTGTTTTTCCTAGTGTGAAAATTTTTGAATTGTTTATTCCACTAGCTAAAGGTTGGATGTTCTCGCTCCAGAAAATACATCACTTATATGAGTGATACCACGTTTTCACAATCAAAGCGATCCACATTAACGACCTTTATCCACAAATTCTGTGGATAAAACTGTGAATAGGGTGTAAAACATCATGTACTATCAGTTAGCTCCTAGCATGATTGAAAACTTGCCAATGTGATAGAAAGTAGCTGATAGTTTTTTAAAAGTGGGCTTCCTAGTCCGACAGATAAAAATATTTTAGAAAAATTCTTAAGTAAAGACTGTTTTTTATTTTTTTCTTTGTTAATATGTTAGATTCCTTTTTCAATATTAGAAGAAATCTCCTTGTGGATATCTCTCATAACCAGTTCGTATAACTAAAATACATTCTTTATCTTCTCATTAGAAAAACCCTTACTCTATAAGGCTTAAAGCCTATTCAACACCATAAACAAAAAAATTTATTTATTCACAAATTCTGTGGATAACTCTGTGTATAGGATGTAAAGTATTACATACGATTAGCTGACTCATTAGATGCTTTAGATAGTGAGCAAAATTTTAACTTCCTGATTCTATAAGTCATTTAACTTACTTTACTACAAAAAATCTCAAAAATTAGTTGTTGCTGTCACTTGATAATTGAAACAAGAGGTTGAAGAAGGATTAAATTACGATTGATTGGTTTTTTTATACACAAATTATTTCGAGACATCGACTAGTTATCCACAAATTCTGTGGATAATCGTGTGCATAGCATCTAAAACACCATATATTATCAATGCATTTAAGACTGCATTAGAACGACACACACTGCTAACTTAACAGAGGTTATAAATTTTGATACAAAATAATTTATAACCGTGTTTAAATAAGCCTAAAGTATTCATTCAAAACCACCATGATTCGACACGACAGATATTGGCATGCTAAAAAAGTAACTCTGATTGGAGCGATTTCTAATGCCACTCTAGGATTCATTAAATTAATCGGTGGTTTTTTATTTCACTCCCATGCACTTGTTGCTGATGGGATTCATTCTTTTTCCGATCTCATTACCGACGCAATGGTTTTACTGGCTTCCAAATATGGAAGCATTGATGCAGACGATAATCATCCTTATGGACACCAACGTATAGAAACAGCAGCCACGCTTTTTTTATCCTTATTACTTATCCTTGCCGGAATTGGTATCGCCTGGAATTCAATTTATGAATTAATTCATACAAAGTTTACCATTCCAGATTGGTTATCTATTCCAATAACTTGCTTATCCATTCTTAGTAATGAACTTTTGTTTCATTACACTATACGCATAGGGAAACGTATCAACTCCAAGTTAATTACTGCCAATGCCTGGCATCACCGTTCCGATTCAGCCTCATCACTGGTAGTGCTTCTGGGACTAATAGGAAGCTTAGCGGGTTTTGTTTATCTTGATACGGTGGCCGCAATTATTATTGCAATAATGATTGTGAGAATGGGATGGAGTTATGGCTGGAATAGCCTCAAAGAATTAGTGGATACTGCGGTCGACGAAGATCTACTCATGCAAATTGCACAGGTTATTCAAAACGTAGCGGGGGTTAAAAAAATTCATCAATTACGCAGTCGCTTCATGGGAAATGATGTATTAATTGATGCACACATTTTAGTATCGTCGAAAATATCTGTATCAGAAGGACACTACATTGCTCAACATGTACATCATGCGCTCGTTGATCAAATTAATAGCGTTAAAGACGTAGTTGTCCATGTAGATCCAGAAGACGATGAATCATCCAGCCATTTCTTACATTTGCCTAACCGGGATGTAATCGACAAACAACTAGTTAAAATGGTACAGAGTACTTTCCCGCACATTCTATTTTGGAATTTACATTATCTTAATGGCAAAATAAGTATTGATATAGCCTGTGATGAACATTTTACTCAATGGCAAGAATTGCATGATCAAATTGTTTTAGTTTTAAAAGAACATACAAATATTAAAGAAATTCGTTTATTTAGTTTGCATCCAACCATGCATCCATAAAAATGGGCACTGCATAATATCAACTAAATTAGCCTTAAAGCACAGAAAGTTAAACTCATTTGTGTTAAGATGGTAGAAATGCCAATAGACCCTAGGTTAAACTACGCGTCCAAAGCTTTTGATTAAAGATAGGCATAATTCATGGTCTCAGCGGTCATTTTAAAAATCTTTTTTGCATTTTCAATTTTTATAGTGATTTTGCTTGCTGGCTGGTACCCTTTTAAAAAACGCATTAAAGAGAATCAACATATTGATTTTCCTGTAGGAGAAACTCTTGCTACAGGTGTTTTTTTGGGGGCCGCATTGCTCCATATGTTGCCTGAAGCAAATACTCTATTTAAATCAATGGGTTACGACTACCCTTTTGCATTTATTATCACGGGTGCTGTATTTCTAATTTTTCTCTGGTTTGAACACTTAGGCAAAGAACTGTACCATCATCAAAGTGCAGAACATCCTGCTTTTGCACTACTAGCATGGGGAATGCTCTCTGTTCATTCTGTAATGCTGGGGGCAGCCTTGGGATTAGCTCATTCCAATTCGGTCATTATTATGTTGTTCCTCGCGATTATTACTCACAAATGGGCAGAAAGTTTTGCTATTGCAGTACAATTAAATAAAAGCTCCCTCAAAATGAGTCAAAGCCTGATCTTCTTTATTTTATTTAGCTTTATGACCCCATTAGGAATTTATTTGGGCTGGTATTTTAACCATGGAGTAGAAACCAATTCAGTTTTTGATCCTATTTTAATGGCTGCTTCCGCAGGAACCTTCCTTTATTTAGGAACGTTACACGGTTTAGAACGTTGCGTTATGGTCCAACGCTGTTGTAATCTGCGCGACTTTAGTTTTGTAATTATTGGGTTTGTACTCATGGCTGGAGTAGCCATTTATGTCTAAATTCCTACAACAAGAACCTATAATTCTTGCTTCAGGCTCAGCGATAAGATACAAATTATTGCAATCACTAGGCATCTCCTTTACTGTTGTTCCTTCTAATTATGATGAGGAAGCAATTAAAGAATCATTTCATACTAAAAATAAGATTGATTTAGGTTATGCTCTAGCAGCAAACAAAGCTCTGGAAGTAAGTAAACAATATCCGCAGCATTTTGTCATTGCAGCCGATCAACTGTGTCTTATTGGCCAAGAACTACTCAATAAGCCATTAACTCATCAAACAGCGATGCAGCATTTGTCTTTATTAAGTGGTCAAAAACACCAGCAAATTGCTTGTCTTTGTATTGCAAAAAATAATAAACTGCTTTGGCAACATCATGAACAAGCCGAAGTAACTTTGCACCCTTTAAATGAACACATCATTGAAGCTTATTTACTTAGCGAAAAACCTTATCAAAGTTGTGGTGCATATCAATACGAAACTCAAGGTAAATGGCTATTTAAAGAAGTAAGCGGCTCTGAGGATACTATTCTTGGACTGCCTTTGTTACCTTTAGCTTCAGCTTTAATGAAATTAGGAGCCGTACGCTTTGCAGAAGGCTCTTTGAGTGATGAATAGCTTTCAAGCCAAACACTAATTAATCGTAATCAGGGAATCACTATGCACATAACTAAAATTCGAGCCCGCGAAATCTTAGACTCTCGAGGTAATCCAACCGTTGAAGCAGATGTTATTTTAAACAATGACATCATGGGAAGGGCTAGTGTCCCTTCTGGAGCTTCAACAGGAAGCCGTGAGGCCTGTGAACTACGTGATAATGATTCGAAACGTTATGCAGGTAAAGGAGTCCAAAAAGCTGTTGATCACATAAACCAGGATATTAATCCAGCATTAAAAAATTTGTCGGTAGAAGATCAATCTGTTTTAGATCAGGTATTGTGCGATTTAGATGGAACAGAAAATAAGTCACTATTAGGTGCCAATGCTATTCTTGCTGTATCGCTTGCTGCAGCTAGAGCCAAAGCCAATGCTCATCATCAACCTTTATTCGTGTCATTAAATCAAAATGAAACAATGACGATGCCAGTGCCTATGATGAACGTTTTGAATGGTGGTGCTCATGCGGATAATAATGTTGATATTCAAGAATTTATGATCATGCCTTTGGGCGCTCCCGATTTTCCTACAGCACTCCAAATGGGGACAGAAGTTTTTCACCTCCTTAAATCTGTATTAAAAAAACAAGGATTAAATACTGCCGTGGGGGATGAAGGTGGTTTTGCGCCTAATATAAAGTCCAATCGTCAGGCTCTGGATATGCTGTGTGAAGCCGTTAATGCAGCAGGCTTTAAGTTAGGAGAAGAAATAGTGCTTGCTCTTGATGTTGCTGCTTCAGAATTGTATCAGCAAGGTGCATATCACATTGACTCTGAAAAGCAAATATTTACTTCACTGCAACTTATTGATTATTACGCTGATCTGATTTCTAATTACCCAATTATCAGTATTGAAGATGGTCTAGATGAGAAAGATTGGGCAGGATGGAAACAACTTACACAGCAACTTGGAAAAAAAATACAGTTAGTTGGCGATGACGTATTTGTTACTAATCCTAAAATTCTCCAAGAGGGTATTAACCAAGAAATCGCTAATGCAATTCTGATTAAAGTCAATCAAATTGGTACCTTAACTGAAACCAGGCAGACAATTAAACTGGCTCATCAAAATGGCTATCATTGTGTCATGTCCCATCGTTCCGGGGAAACTGAAGATACCTTTATTGCCGACCTTGTTGTTGCTACTGGTTGTGGACAAATAAAAACAGGCTCTTTATGCCGTACAGATCGGATAGCCAAATACAACCAATTATTACGTATTAATGAAATGGCTTCTTTACCATATGCAGGAAGAAGCATTTTGAAAAAATCTTAGGAATGTGCACGAAATAACTTGGACATTTGAATTAATAGACATTATCCAATTTCCAAGGAAAGATTGTATTATTGTGAGCTTAAACTGGTGAAATCAGAGACAAGGTTTCATTAAAGCGTAGCCACTAATTTTTACTGTTTAGAAAGACTGATAATTCTTTTGTTATCATCTGCCATATATGCTGACATAAAGGTTTAAACAACGTCCCTTTCCGATTTCTTGAATAATATGATTATCATTGTCAGCTAATGAGTGGCTATAAACCAAATCACTTTCGTCTCTTGCTATTAACGAGGAAATTTTTCGGTACCAAATCGGCACACCATCTGCACACAATTACAGACCATGAAAGATAACTTGGTGCATTTTAGAGAAAGAACAGCAACTCAGAATTGACGTGGTCTTTCAGTAGTCTTTCATGAAAAGCTCAAAGATCCTTATAGCGGGTTCGATTACCGCCGCCTCCACCAATTCAAATCTAAGAACATCCAATACTATCTCATAACCCTTGATCTTAAAGGGTTTATACTTTAGTCTCCATACAATAATGTCTAACAAGTACCCCCCAAAATCCAAACCTAAGTTGGGGTATATCTAAGGGTACTTCGACAAGTTGTGAAGGAGATATCCCCAATGGCATTAACTGATGTCAAAGTATGTATAGCTAAACCTCAAGAAAAAGCCTACAAGCCGAAATGAATACAGATAAAAAAATTCCTAATGATAATACCGCTTCTGTGAAGGGAACAGTCTATCAGTTTTATGTTGCACTTGAACGAGCATTTATGCTTGAAGAAGACCAAAAAATATGGATTGAAAAATTTGGTGACGTCACCGTTTCTGGTCAAGAACAGATAGAAACTAAACTGTATAATGACTCGCTGACTGACAATCATCTCAACTTCTGGAAAACTTTGAAAAATTGGTTTGAGCCAGAATTCGATTATCATGCATATACGTCGTTAATTTTATTTACTACTCAATCAATAGGCTCATCAAGCAAATTTTTGAATTGGAATGATGCTACAGTTGATGAGCGTTTAAAAAAATTACAAACCATACTACAAATATCCGAAGAGCGGTTTAAGAATAAAATAGGGATTCAAAAAGGCAAGATTCCATCTCAAGTGTTAAAAGAGCAGCGATTTGTGCTTCATTACTCAAGATCTGAGCGGTTGAAAGCAATAATTTCAAAGCTAACTATTGAGTCCGACTCTCCTGACATTGGCGCAATACGTAAGAAAATTCTGGATAGACATGCAAAAACAATATGTCCTGCTAAAAGGGAAGATTTTTTAAATGATCTGATGGGTTATATAATTAGCTCCTCCAACGCCTCAAATGGGTGGGAGGTTACATTTGACGGTTTCTCCAAGCAGCTAACGCAGATATCAGCACGTTATCATCGTTTGACAGTTATTTTTCCTTGTAAATTAAAGAACCCAACCAGTGAGCAAATTGAGTTACAAAAAGAAAAAAGATTTGTTCATAAGATTCAGGAAATAGAACATCACGATGTTATTTCCGAAGCTATACTCCACTATATTCTAGCTAGTATTACAGTGATGGAGGAGCTTAAAAATTATGCTTTTGATCCCAATTGTTATCATACTTATGCCAATAATCATAAAAAAAATCAGCAGTCAGAGCATCGGATAGCAAAAAGACAATTCTTTCAAGATCGCGTCATCGCCTCTCAGAATTTCTATGATAAATTGACAGGTGAGTTTCCTCAGCCTTTCTCTGTCTTTGAGCAAACTCCAATCGAATTCAGAAACGGTGTGTTACACATGCTCGCTGATGATGAATCTGATGAATTTCAATGGAAGCTGTGGGAATGACAGCAAACGCAATTCACCATTATGTAACACTTACAAGAAGCCCTTTGCTTCTAGCTCCAATTATCGAATCTTTTTTTCAGAATATTAAGCCGTTTGAAAAAAATATATTATTAGGTTACTTGGTACTTCCTATCGTACTCTATCGTGCATCACGAAATTTTTTACAAAGTGCCACCTCGCGAAGCACTCTTATTACCTTTTGTAAGAAAAATAACCATCTTTCTGGCCTTCCGCAAAGGTTAGAGGAATTGCGCTCAACATGCAGTTTAGCTGTACAGAACTCTATCGATTGTGCACGACTTATAATTCATCCTGATCTTTCATTGGAGTATGTTGGAAATAATCAATATAACTCTAATCAAATAATGTCGGCAGAAATTAAAGCAGCTAAACGGCTGGCTATAATATTTCAGCCTTATGAAGTGTCAACGGTGTACAAGCTCTTAGGAGTAACTAATTTATGAATTGTTTTATCAAATTTATTGGCATTCTTGACCATACTGGAGTAACACACTACGTCGAGTTTTTTTCAGGTTTAAATGTTATCACGGGAAAATCTTCCACTGGTAAGAGTGCAATTATTGAAATTTTTGATTATTGTTTTGGGAGTGGTGATTATACTGTGCCTGAAGGGGTTATTACAGCAAGGGCTGATATCTATTTCACTGTTCTTCAATTTCCATCATTAGCGTTGGTTCTTGCGAGACGCGGCAATTCCAATTTATGTTTTATCAAAGAGCTCATATGCAAACAAGAAATAGAAGGATTAAGAACGACGAATAGTGATTTTTTTTCACCTGGCTATTTTATTCCTTTAAAAGATTTTAAGAAGGAGCTGGGACGATATTTCAATGTGGCGCTTAGCGATATAGATGAGAACATTGAAGCCAGGATCTATAATAATGGTAAAAAAAGTCCAACACCATCTATACGAAGTTTTATGTCATTCATGCTGCAACATCAAAACCTTGTTGCAAACAAGCACGCCATTTTTTTTAGATTTGACGAAAAAGAAAAGCGGGAGCAAGTTATAGATCATTTTAAAGTATTTCTTGGGATTGCAGATCAAGAATATTTTATTTTATCCCAACAATTAAATGAAAAAGAACAAGAGCTTAAAAAGCTTATGTTAATGTTGCCGAGAAAAGCCGAAGAAAGAAATAAAACTCAAGAGGAAATATCAAGAATTTTAGATGAATATTTAGCTATTACCGGCACAAACTTAATTGAACTCAGTGCGTCACATATAATTACAAATCCTCAGCAAGCACTCGATGCGATTAGTAATGCTCATATTCAAGTTAATATACTGAGTTCTACTTTTGAGCAACAACGAGCTTCTTTAGAACAAGCTAAGTCTATATTGTATGCTGAAATTAGAGATCTACAACGAAATAGAATGACAACTCGAGCATCTATCAAGTATGCAGAAAAATTCAGAGAAACAATGGATACAATAAGTGTTCCATTCTCTGCTGAAATTCCAATATCTACTTGTCCATTTTGTGAATCAGAAAACAATAATAATGAGCAGGAAGCTAATCGTTTAACAGAAGCGATTTCTTGGTTAAATAATGAACTTCGATTATCCCCATATATGCGGGAATCTTTTGCTGAAGATGAACGTAGGTTTTCTGCAGAAATTGAAAATAAACATAATGACTTGAAACACGTACTGGAAAAATTGGCAATATTGGATAAGCAAACCACTGATTTGTCTAAAAAACGCCCTGTTTCTGAATTGGCAATAAAGGCAAGATTGCGTATTGAAGCCATATTAGAGTTATTGATATCTCGTTCTAGTACTGATCTTGAGTTGAGAAAAGAACAGCTTGACAAAGAGAAAAAAGAATTGACTGAGCATTTGAATAAATACAATATGAATGAGCGCCTGAATAGAATAAAGAGTCAAATTGAGGACGCAATGCATGAGATTGGACAGCAATTTGATTTTGAGGAATCTTATCATCCAATTAACTTAAAGTTTTCTTTGGAAAGTTTCGATCTTTGGCATGAACAGCCAACAGGAAAAAAAATCTTTCTAAGAACTATGGGAAGTGGAGCTAATTGGCTTTATTGTCATTTAACTTTATTTTTAGCATTACATAGAGTTTTTGCTATTAACTCTAAGTTTGGAAGTAAAATTCCACCTATATTATTCCTTGACCAACCTACGCAGGTCTATTTTCCCAATTATCAAACTGATGTAGCAGAAGAATTCAGTGCTGCAGAGCTTGCTGAAGGCACGGCAAGGCATGATAGAGTAGACGAAGATTTACATGCGGTAGTCAATATGTATCGAGAATTAATTCGATTCTGTGATTTGACCGAAGAAAAGTCGAAAATACGGCCTCAAATTATTGTTACTGACCATGCTGATCATTTAAAATTTGATGAGGGAATTTTATTTGAGTCATTTGTTAGGGCAAGATGGCGGTCTAGAGGGTTTATTGCAGAAGAAACTGCACATATCGAAAATTAATGATCAATGCGGCTAGACAGACTGGTCAACTAAAAAGATACAACTTAACTAAACTACTTTAGTGATGTTTCAATAGTTAATTCTCATTTTTTAGGGGTGAATTTGGCTGAATTGAATATTAAAAAAAATTGGCAAGCGCATTGTTTAAAAACATAGTTGAGCTTTAGATATCAGGAAGAGGCATGAAAAACAAAGAAATGAACGGTCGTCCTATTGATTATTATGCTGGATTGCTTAATGAGCTTCTTAAATTACCATCAGAAACTGAATGTCTTGAATTCAAGTATAATAAGGCCGACCTAAAGGAAATTGGTGAGTATTATTCTGTTTTAGTAAATTCTCCGCTATCAAACGAAACAATTATAGCAGGTTATTTCTCATGAAAGAACGGGATATTGCATTGGTTGATGAACTACGTTCTCAATTTTCTGAAAACAGTTTGTTGGAATTCAAAAAGAATAATTCTGAGCCCAAGCTGATAGGAAAGCTTTGCTCTGCATTGGCAAATGCAGCACGTGTTGCGCAAAAAGAATTTGCTTATGTTTTTTGGGGTATTGATGATGCTACTCATGATGTAGTAGGAACAACATTCGATCCTGATGCACAACTGGTTGGTAATACAGTCTTTCAATTATGGTTAACACAGCATTTGAGTCCGGATCCTGGCGTTACATTCAGAAAAATTAGTCATCCAAACGGCAGCGTAATCCTTATGGAAATTCCTGCTGCTACCATTGCTCCGGTTACCTATGATGGTATTGCATATATCCGGATTGGTAGTGCCACTCCAAAGCTTCACGATCACCCAGCCCTTTTTCAACGATTAATTGGCAATATGCGCCCCTATACTTGGGAGAAAGGTATTGCTCTGCCTTATATATCTGAAAATCAGGTTTTGGAATTACTGGATTATCCAACCTATTTTAAATTAACCCAACAACATTTACCTGATAACAGAAGAGGCATTTTTGAAAAACTGGACGCAGATGCATTAATCACCAAAGATGTTGGAAATCATTGGAATATTACCAATCTTGGTGCGATTTTGTTTGCAAATGATTTAAATCGTTTTGACTCAGCGTTGGCCCGCAAAGCGGTGCGTTTCATTGCTTATGACGGAAGTAATCGTGCTGCAGTAGTGACGCATAGGTATGATATGAATAAAGGTTATGCATCCGGTTTTGAAGAGTTGGTCCTGTTTATTAATAATTTACTGCCTAAAAATGAGCACATTGGCTTGGTCTATCGGGAATCAAAACCACTTTATCCAGAAATAGCGATTCATGAGTTAATTGCTAATGCTCTGATCCATCAAGACATGACTGTCAGAGGCGCTGGTCCTCAAGTGGAGTTGTTTGCTGATCGATTGGAAATTACAAATCCCGGGGAATCTCTAGTTCAAACAGAAAGAATGATTGATTTACCACCTCGATCACGTAATGAGGCACTTGCGGCATTGATGCGTCGTATGAGTTTGTGTGAAGAGCAAGGCAGCGGATTGGACAAGGTTATTATGAGTGTAGAGCTTTTTCAATTGCCACCGCCAAAATTTCAGGCAGAAAAGTCGAGCATGCAAGCCATGTTATATGCTCCCAGATCCTTTGCTAGTATGACCATTGATGAGCGTATTCGAGCTTGTTACCAGCATGCAGTAATAAAATATTTAAGTGGTGAGCGCATGAAAAATTCTACGCTTTGTGAACGTTTTGGAATTGACCCTGTATGCTTCACAAGCAACCAAAGTTATTAATGCCGCGATAAAATCTCATCGTATACAAGCAGCGGATCCTGAGCATCCAAGAGCAGGGTATGTTCCGACATGGGTATAGAATATTTCTTGACTGGGTTTTGACTCCAAGACTATTTTTTACTGTATGAAATTAATTAGTTAAGTAAAATCAATGCATTACCCTGTTTTTATTTCTTGACTGGGTTTTGACTCATGATAAGCAAGGAGAAGTGGCCCCAAAAAATGAGACAGTGGTATAGAAAAGAAACGATTGTAGTTGGGGTTAAAAAATGGCTCACAAAAAGTTCAGTTCAGAATTTAAGTCAAAAGTTACGATAGAGGCATTAAAAGGTCATAAAACGCCCAATGAATTAGCATCGGAATTTGAAGTACATCCAACACAAATTAACCAATGGAAAAGGCTGTTATTAGAAAGCAGCAAGCATCTATTTAGTGGTAA
>NZ_JBAQZB010000090.1:0-7122 GCF_049790535.1 Legionella sp. | reverse complement strand
TGTCTCCAGTTGGACCAGTGTCTCCAGTTGGACCAGTGTCTCCAGTTGGACCAGTGTCTCCAGTTGGACCAGTGTCTCCAGTTGGACCAGTATCTCCAGTTGGGCCAGTATCTCCAGTTGGGCCAGTGTCTCCAGTTGGACCAGTATCTCCAGTTGGACCAGTATCTCCAGTTGGACCAGTTGGGCCAGTATTTCCAGTTGCACCTGTATCCCCAGTAGCTCCAGTCGCACCAGTTGCTGGTCCAGCAGGTCCAGTCGCACCAGTGGCTCCAGTCGTTCCATTTATTCCAGTGGCACCAGTCGCTCCATTTATTCCAGTGGCTCCAGTAGGTCCAGTGGCGCCTATACCTAATCCTGTATTAATCAGACACGTTAAAATCTGATTCATAGTTCCTTCGCTAACGGGATTAGCATGTCTAGGTCTCAAATTATTTAGACATACGGCTTGTTCAGGAGTGATAGCTGCATATGAAGTAGAAGAAACAATGAAGGGAAACAGATTTAAAGTTCCTAAAGCAGTGACTAAAGCACGTTTTGTGAAATTTGGCATCTTCATGGTTATTTTATCCCTAATTAAAAGTTAACTTCTATAGAAACTAAGCCACCTTGCCAAGTTGGCATGTTAGCATATCTCGCAGTTCCTTCTTCTAAATTCACTTGACTTAATCGTTGTGTATTGCCGAAAAAGCGTTGGTAACTCAATATGAGACGTGTATTAGTTGTAACATCATAACCTGCGCCAACTTGTAGCTCAGCGTTCCATTGAGAAGTACTATGAATATTTGCGTCAGTAATCATTGATTTCATATAAACACCACCAGCTTTAACTTGAGCAAAAATTGGAGAAGTAAAATGATATTTTAATGTACCTAAGATATCGATAAGAGGGTATATTGTAAGAAATACTGGCAAAGGATCCACAACGCCAATAAAAAAGGGAGCAGTAGTTCGACTGCTCAGTTGCATGCGGCTGCCAGACTGAACACCTAATTCAGCCCCTACTAAGATATAGGGACGGAAATTAAATAAAGAACCAATTGCCAAACGACTAAATCCAGTGTCTCCAGTATTACCATGCATGGACTGAAAGTTGCCATATCCACCACCTAAACTGTAATATGGAAAAAAGTTTTGTCCTACAACACCGTCTTTATCAATGGTGTAAGGATTTTTTGCAGCATATGGTGTATTAATTAAGAAAAGCGTAGACAAAAATACGCTAGCCAATTTAATTTTAGAACTCTTTAAAGAAAAAATCATAATAATATCCTTATCAGTTATGGTAACCAAAATGCAATTTTATTGTAAATTTAAAATAAAATCTATAGGTAAATTTACTTTCTAAAAAATATGTCTTTTTAAAATTGGATTGTTCAAAATTAAATTTTTTATTAAGATTGGCAATCTCAATGAAAGTAAAAAAACAAAAAAATATCTTAATATTGGCAGAGAATTTGATTGAATGTAACCGATCCCATCGTTAAAATATAAGAAAGTATACTATCCAATGATTTTTGAGATCTTTAAGCTCAGGCGTGGCTCAGTTCAGTAGTCAGTGGGAAATAATAAACAGGATGTATCAAAGTGAAACTGTTAGCTAATGATCTTGATTATATTCTTCTGCACACTAATCCCTTATGGGAGAATCTCCGTAATCAACGTATATTTATTACAGGGGGGACTGGTTTTTTTGGATGTTGGCTTTTAGAGAGTTTGGTTTCAGCTAACAAACTATTTAAGTTGAATACCACTGCTGTTATATTAACGCGTAGCCCTGAGCAATTTAAAAAAAAGTGTCCACATTTATTTTTAGAACCTTGTCTAATAGTTCACAAAGGTGATGTACAGAATTTTAAATTTCCTGAAGGAGAATTTTCTTACATTATTCACGCAGCGACAGACACTGATAGTGAGTACCCGGAACTAATGTTTCAAACAATTACTCAAGGAACAGTACACACCCTAGATTTTGCAAGGCAAGCGGGGGTCAGAAGTATTTTATTAACAAGCTCGGGGGCTATTTACGGTAGGCAGCCTGCTAATATTAGTCATCTATTTGAAAATTCTTCATCTTATTCACTTAATGAAGCATCAGCCTATGCAAGAGGGAAGCGCAAAGCAGAAGAACTTTGCGACTATTATGCAACGCAATTTAATTTAAATATTAAAATAGCGAGATGTTTTGCTTTTGTCGGTCCTCATTTACCCCTTGAAAGTCATTTTGCAATTGGTAATTTTATTAGAGATGGTTTGCAACAAAAAACCATTATTGTTAATAGTGATGGATCTTCTTATCGATCTTACTTATACGCAGCAGACTTAGCAATATGGTTATGGACTATTTTGTTTAGAGGAAAAACAATGCGTCCTTATAATGTAGGTTCTGATGAAGCATTAAATATTAGGGAGCTGGCCCATCAAGTTGCTAATAATTTTAGACCGTCACCGTCAATAAACATTAAGCAAATTCCTTCAACACGTCCTCCTGAACGATATGTGCCTGATATTAGTAGAGCTCGAGAAGAGTTAGGATTAGTTCCGGGGATAAATTTACAACAAGCAATACAAAAGACTATTAATTGGTATTCACATCTGGATTGGAATAACACAAATTAAAGTGAATGATTACATTACGGCATTCATACACAATACTAGGGTACTTTCATCAGGGCCAATAAAATCTATCATAAAGCCTTAATCATTATAATTTCCCTGAAACCAACCTTTGAAGCTCATTACGGGAGATTACTGGATTAATTTTTCCGAATCAAAGTCAAAAACTCAGCTCGGCTTGTTGGATTATTACGCATATCACCAAGCATGACAGAAGTACTCATTACTGAGTTTTGTTTTTCAACCCCGCGCATCATCATACACAGATGTTTCGCTTCAATAACTACCGCTACTCCATGAGCTCCAGTAATTGATTCGACGCAATTAGCAATTTCGGTAGTCAAGCGTTCTTGAATCTGTAAACGTCGTGCAAAAAAATCCACAATACGCGCAATTTTAGATAAACCAATCACTTTACCATTGGGGATGTAGCCAACATGGCATTTACCCAAAAAGGGCAATAGGTGATGTTCACACATGGAATACATTTCAATGTCGTTCACAATAACCATTTCGCTCATATCTGAGTCAAATAAGGCATCATTAATTATATCGTTCAAGTTTTCACGATAACCTTTAGTTAAATAGAGCATCGCATTTGCTGCGCGCACAGGTGTATCTGCTAAACCTTCACGAGTAACATCTTCTCCTAATTCGATTAACAAATTTTTATAAAGTTCATGCATAATAATATAATTCCTAACCTGGAGGCCATGTCATTTTTCGACCACCAAGTAAATGTAAATGAATGTGATAAACCGTCTGGCCTCCATCGGGATTAATATTAAAAACTAATCGGTAACCAGTATCACCGTGTCCTTCAGCCCGAGCAATTTTTTTTGCTCTTAAAATCATTTTTCCCAATAGGGCCTGCTCCTTATCCTCGATATCATTAATTGTATCAATGTGTTGCTTGGGTATGATTAACAGATGTGTAGGGGCTTGTGGATTAAGATCGCGAAAAGCCATTATCTCCTCATCCTCATAAACTATCGCAGTAGGAATTGAGCCTTCAGCAATTTTGCAAAACAAGCAATCCATAAGCATCCTTAATGATGGGTAAAAAAGTTATTATACATTTCTTGTGCATGTTGCAACAGCTTCTCTTTGCCTTTTGAGATGAATTTTCGCATAATAGCGGCGTATTAGCATGGGTTTGAACAGAAATTATATTAATTTAGATTAAAGGTGAAATAAATGAGTTTAATGAAGATTAAGGCTGGGAATAATGTTCCAAGTGAAATTAATGTTATTATTGAAATTCCCATGCATAGTGAGCCAGTTAAATATGAGGTAGACAAAGAGTCTGGTGCATTATTTGTTGACCGTTTTTTATCAACACCCATGTTTTATCCAGTTAACTACGGTTACATTCCTAATACTTTATCTGAAGATGGGGACCCAGTTGATGTGCTGGTAGTTACACCCGCTCCTCTAATTAATGCTTCAGTAATTTCATGTCGTGTTGTAGGGATGTTAAAAATGACGGATGAGTCCGGGACCGATGCCAAGTTATTAGCTGTTCCCACTAATAAATTAACCAACATCTATGATTCGGTGCACTCTTACACAGATTTGCCTCAACATTTATTAAATTTGATAACGCATTTTTTTACCCACTATAAAGATTTGGAAGTGGGCAAATGGGTTAAAGTTGATGGCTGGGTAGATGCTAATGTTGCTTTGGATGAAATTATGGCCAGTATAGCGCGTTTTAATGATAAAAACTAAGTTTTCAGTCTTTTATACACAATCGTTGTAGACCTTGGTTTGCAACGATAAAGATTGGTTATTCTTCTTGTCTCGCTTTCTTGTGCACCATATGATACTTTATTTTCTGGCATAAGTAAGCTTAAGGAAATTCGGTGGATCTCCATCTTTCTACGCTATTTATCTTATTGTTTTTCTTAATTATTCTCGCCGCTTTTTTTGCAGGGGCTGAAATAGGCATGATGTCTATTAATCGCTATAAGCTCAAGCATTTGGTTAAAAAAAACAATAAGCAAGCAATACGAGTTAATCAAATTCTTTCACGACCTGATCTGTTATTAAGTATCGTATTAATTGGCAATACGTTGGCAAATATTGTTGCCTCAACGATTGCTACCTTAATAGGTCAGCGCTTATATGGTGATGCAGGAGTAGCTATTGCTACTGTTTTGTTAACTCTGATTATTTTGGTATTTTCCGAAATGATACCTAAAACATATGCAGCCATTTATCCACAGCAAGTTGCTTTTGCTAGCTCATTACCGCTAAAAATGCTACAAAAACTTTTTGCGCCATTAGTGTGGATAAGTTCCTTCATTTCAAACAGTGTTTTACGTGTGTTTCATATCTCTATTGATCGTGTTCAAAAAGAAGCATTAACAGGAGAAGAATTACGTTCATTGGTCCATGAAACTGCAGGATTATTGCCAATTGAACATAAAGGGATGTTAATCAGTTTATTAGATTTAGAAACGGCCACTGTTGAAGACATTATGATTCCGAAGGCAGAAATTGTAGGAATTGATTTGGAGCAGCCATGGCTACAACTTCTTGAACAATTAGAAACCGCACAGCATACTCGATTACCTTTATATCGAAGTACTATCGATAACCTGGTAGGAATGATACATGTTCGTGATGTATTGAATTTGGCATTAGAGAATAAACTTAATATGAATAATCTATTGAGTGCAGGCGATGCTCCTTATTACATTCCTGAAGCAACCCCATTAAATATTCAAATTTTAAATTTTAGAAAAATGAAAAAACGAAGTTCATTTGTTGTTGATGAATACGGAAATATTTTAGGGCTGGTTACTATGGAAGATATCCTTGAAGAAATTGTGGGTGAATTCACTACAGATATTGCAGCACTGAGTCGAGATATTATTCCTCAAAGTGACAATTCAGTTATTGTGGATGCTGGTTTAACCTTGCGTCATCTAAATCGTTTAATGGGATGGCAATTGCCTTTGATCGGCCCCAAGACCTTAAGTGGCTTGATTGTTGAGTATCTTGGCTATATTCCCCCTGCGGAATCCTGTTTAATCATAGATAATTATCGTATTGAAATTTTAAAAATAAGTGATAATACGATTAAAAGTGTGAAAATATTTAAAGTAAATAAGAAGCGAAAATAACCATTAATTAAGCCTGAAGTTTAGAGTAGGCGCTAAATCTTTGAATTAAACATCTACCATTCATTATCAAATTGATCTACAGTTTGTCCATTTGATCAATCTTTAGTTGATTAATCTTTTAGTAAGATGGTAGCATATGCGCAGGTTTAAAATGTTAAGAATAATTAGTGTTAAATAATCGTATTAATTTTATCGAAACCTTTAAAACACAAATTAGGCATTCGAAGGGATAGGTGTAGGACTTAGTGTATGCCATTGAAGGTTTCCCATTTAAATATTTAAATAAGGAACACTATGAAAAGGATTTTAATCCCCCTATATTTTTTACTGCTATCGATTAGTCAGTTAGCGACAGCAAATACAGGTACAGGCCCTCTCTTCAATGTAACAGCAACAGGCTTTTCGGCAGAAGTGAATATTACTCTGTGCCTTAATGGATTGGGTATATTAAGCTGCCAATATTATAATGTGTCCGCATTAAATTTGAGCATAAGCACGATAGCGCATAATCATGTGTATCCAGCAGCTGGGATTAAAATCAATACGCCAGGCTACACAATTGAGGATTTAGGTGTTGTATGTACACCGATTAGCAATGGATATTGTTTATTTTCTGTAAGCGATACAGCCCCCAAAGCGATTACTCTGAAAAATACTCAACCTAAAGCTCAAACCATCAATTTTCTCAGTACTGCCCCCACCAATGCGGCAGTTGGTGGAGCAACGTACATTCCCACAGCGGTCTCAACTTCTGGCTTGCCCGTTACCTTGTCTATTGATGCCAGCAGTACCAGTATATGTACACTAAGTGGTAGTGTTGTTTCATTTATAGCAGACGGTATCTGCGTGATTAATGCCAATCAGGCTGGAAATGATAATTATGCAGCGGCCCCGCAAATGCAGCAAATGATCAGTGTAGACACCAGTTTCGGTGAAGGTATTCAAGTTCCTTTAACAGCTATTGCCACACCCAGTACTATTGTATACAACAGTACTTCCACCTTATCCACTACAGGCGGTTCTGGTAGCGGTGCTGTGAGTTATGCGGTAGTAACGGGCAGTGCCAATTGTTCGATTAGTGGCACTACGTTAACGGGTATTGGTGGCGGTACGTGTACGGTAACAGCGACTAAAGCGGCGGATGCAAATTATCTAGAAACCACCTCAAATCCGATTACCATCACAGTTAATCAGGCCTCACAAACCATTAGTTTCACCAGTACAACTCCCACCGATGCGACAGTGGGTGGCGCAACGTATACGCCCACCGCGATCTCGACTTCTGGTTTGCCTGTCACGATTACGGTTGATTCAAGCAGCACGAGCATTTGCTCGATAAATAGTGGTGTTGTATCCTTTCTTGCGGTAGGAACTTGTA
>NZ_JBAQZB010000089.1:0-12729 GCF_049790535.1 Legionella sp. | reverse complement strand
TAGAGGCAAAATCTCCTAGGTCTAAAATATTGATCCCACCTTCTCCATCAACATAACCGCTAGTCAGATCGCCTTGTAAAAAAAAGATGTCATTTTGATTGCCACCTATTAAGTGCTTATCTCCATTACCAGCCACTATAATATTAGGGGTTTCGATAAATCCTCGTACTCTATCTTCACCTTCTCCTACATTGATCAGTGTATAGTTTCCATCTTTAGAATTTAAGTCACCTATTCCTATCGCATTTTTACAAGAATAACTAAGATCTGTTGACCCTCCGGTTCCAGATGGAAAACACAGTAAATCACCTGACTCAGGCATAGTAGGTTTCGCTCGACTGAACGTTCTCTGCTCTTTAGGTCCATCTAAAAAGATTTGATTATCTAAATCAGTTTCCGTTTGATCACATGATTTAGCTAAGCGCCAGTATGATCCATCTAGTGAGCCTCCGCCATTCAAACCACCGCCGTAGGAATCCGCTTGTAAATAAGAAACCTTGCGACAAACTTGTTTCTCAGTAGGAAAAAAATAATTTTTTATCATGGAGTACTCTCTTAAGAGCTTCGATTTTTGCTTTATTACTTCTTCATAAAATTGTTTCTCGTGGATAAGATCTTCAAGATAGCCTTCAATACTCATCCCCAAAAATGCGCGCACCCCTTCACGAAATTTTTCACCGCCGGTTAAGGGCAGCATCGCATCAATCTGCTTAACACAGTGTACAGCCTGATAAATATCCGTACCTAAAAAAACTACAGCACCAATCGCTTCACCTATTGGCCCCGTAATTGCAGAAACGCCTTCAAAAAGCCCAAAAACTTCTGCGGTTTCGATACCAATTTCTGCAATATCAACACCGATATAAATGCCATCACCCACTACGCGGACTAAAGACGCTGTATCATTTGAATTTAATTCTTTGACTGCCTGAACTAAATCATACACCATAAAAGCTGATGTGCCCCTTTTGAAGAATGGAGAAGCTGCTTTAAATCCGTTACCTAATAAGGTTTTCCTTTCCAGCAGAAAAGCGTCTCCCATAGTTTCCAATTTTTGTGAAAACTGCCCTAAAAAAGAACCTCCTCCCAGAAGTCCCAAATTAATGGCTGTATCTTCATAATTCCCATTTAAAAAAGAGATTAAAATATTTTTACCGATAACGCCTTTTAAAATTAAATTTGAAACTTGATGGACTTTAGTAAAATGTCCTTGCCATTTTCTTAATTGAATAAGTTTTTTTCCTTCGTTTTTTTTTGTGCCTACTATAGGATATTGGCTAGCAAACTCAATTAATTGTTCTCGTTGATTTTCTGGGGCTGACTTGAGCTTATCGATAAAACGTTCACTGTCGATTTCAGTTTCACCTGACTCTTCATTTTGAATGGTAAACTGTTTAACATCATCTTCATCAAATAAGCACTGTATTTCACGTTTTCTTTTAGGACTTTTTTTCTTTAAACAAATATTTAGAGTTGATGCGAGCGTTTCTTGTGCATGTAGTGCATTTTCTTCAAAAGGGGAAGAATCTCGACTACGATATATCTCAATCTCATGAGAGACAGCAGCTAAATCAACTCCCTTAAAATTATTAAATCCTTGCTCTTTCAAATGCTTAAAAGCTTGTAAAGATAATTTAGCGCCAGCTAAGGAAAAGGGTTTAACATTTTCCAGATTTCCTACTAAACGTAATGTTGAAAAATCTCTGTGTCCTTGTTCATAAAAACTAAATAATTGATCACTGCGTAGCTGAAGATTATTAATTGTTGCTCCTCTAACACCCATATCTTCCGTATCAGCTGTTGAGAGATCGCAATTGCTTAGATTAGCCCCATCAAAAATAGCGTTGACTAAATTAGTTTTGACAAAAGAAGCGCCTTGTAAATCCGCATTTTTAAATTTCAATTGATAAAAGAAAGGGATTTCATTCTGCAAAAAATAGTCAAATTTAGCAAACTGTAAATTAGCCCCTTTAAAATCAATAAGATAAAATCTTTTTAGTAATGTTCTTAAATCCTTATTTAGAAAATCAACTTCATTTAATTTTGTGCCACGCAAAAGAAAAAAATCTCGATTGCTCATGGTAAATCTATTTATACATGGAAGGTTAAGAAGTTGAATTAACGAAGTGGTAGAAAATTGTGAATCGTGAAAAAATGATTTAAAAATGTCGTTTTCTTCTTTATAAAATTGGAATTCAACTTTAAAAACTTTATCTGAATTGGTGCTAAAATTAGTCTGCGGATCTGCAAAAATAGTGTTTCTGAAGTCTATCGATGTCAAATAGGAATTAGTTATCTTCCCGTTAACTTCTATTTTTTCAAACTGTATCCCATGCAGATCACAATTTTTAATCTCTCCATTTATTGCTAAAGATTTTCCTTGAGCATTTTTAAAATTAACCTTATCAAGTGCACCATTAATTTCTATTTTTCCATCAAAGTTTTGCAAATCGGCTTCCTTGACATTTCCATTCAGTTTAAATTTACCTTTTAAGTCAGATGCAGTACTTTCATGAAAATCTCCAAAGATTAGAATATTGCCGCTTAATTTTTGAAAATAACTATTTTTAACTTTTCCTTCAATATAAATATCTAAATAAGAATCACTAAAATCAACTTGGTCTACATCTCCAAAAATGTTTATATTTCCATTAGCTTTTTTGAAATTAACTCCAACAATATTGTTAAAGATAATGCAATTCTTTAGTCTAGAGCCTTCGAAATTTAAATCAGCAAAACTTGCGTGTGATTCAATTTTTTCAAAATTACTATAAGAAAAATCAATATCTTTTAGAAAGGTAACATAATCTTCTTGCTGTTGATCCCATCTATGAAAATTTTTTTTAAATATCAACGAAGGAAAATCTTTAAATCCCCCTTTTACAAGAAACCGCATAAAATCTATAATAGCCGGGGTCTTTTGCCAGGAGAGTATAAATTTAGATTTATTAAGTAAATCAATATATTCTGTTAGTAAATGGTTAATTAATTGAGGCGGCAACTGCTTTATCAATTCAAAAAGTGCCTCTGTAGATAATTTAGAAAACAATATGTTATAATTTTTCATATAATAAGACTTATCGAAAACTATATCCTCATGATTTAGTTTATTTAGCTCATTGAACAAACGTTCATTCAATAAAACACCTTCAAACACAACTTTATTCTGTTTCATCCATGTTAAAGCATCAATATGTTGTTCTGTTGGTAACTTAGTAAAAAACTGTATGAGATCGTTTACATTAATAAATAAACTTTCTACCAGTGTGTTTGGCACTAATCCTTTTAAGATGTCAAAACAATTAGGTATATGTTCCAAGCATTCCAGCAATAAAACGCGATTATTTTCTTCATTTTTAAGCCACGTCAGTTCGATATTACCAGGTATTATTCTAAAATTTTGAGTATATGTTTTTGAAGTTACTGGAAAAAAAGTGATGTCATTCTGCGTGAAAAACTCCCTTAGTAAAGTAAATTTTAAATGCCAACGCTTATGCGTCGCATCCAGCACGTTTTTATCATATAACCGTTCTGTTAGTGTAATTGCTAATGCGTTTTCTTCTTTTAAAACTGTACCCTTACCTTCCTCCCATGATAAAACTTCTGCCCCCCCAAATTCTGGATCTTTTCCTATAACTTTTAAATCTTCACTGACATCCATTTCTTTTGGGACTTTAAATTCTCCCGAAATAAATTCGATATTTTTAGATTGATAATATTCATGTTTAATAAATTGAATAAATCGCTTAACGGTAAATTCAGTTATAAATTCTCGGAAAAATTGCTGAAAAAGATAATCTTTCCTCTTGCTTTGGAACGGTATAAATAAATGATCAACAATCTCATCTTTTATTGCGAAGGTTTCCAAATTTAATTTTTTTAACAGTGTATTAATAAGAAAATTTTCGGCATGTATTTCATTTCCATGAGGGTCTATCTCAATCACAAAACATATAGATTGCATATAATTCATCGTAAGTCCAACAGCCCTCGCCATTGGTCTTTTCGCGATTTCTTCTGCAAGAGAACGAATAAACTTCTTTTTTAAAATTGGTATCGCTAAATTGCCGTAATTTTTCAAAGCATCTGCTGCTGTTGTAAAACGAGAAAAGCAACCATCGGCACACATTCTTAAATTTCCATCAGCCGCTAAATTTACCAATTCATTTTGACGAAATACTAAGTCAATGCTTAGGTCCTGGATTAATAAGCTAAGTGTTTCTATTGCTTTTTTTCCATCAGCATAAAATACAATTATTTTATCTGAAAAGTCTCCTTTTATAAGTCGGTCATAAAAAAACAATAATTCATCGCCTATACCTTGTCTTGTAGCTATTTGCTGTCCTGTATGTTCGTCTTCCACATCAATCATTACTTCAAGATCGTGTGTTTTTGACCATTCACTTAATTTTTGAAAGCAAACCTTCAACTCTTTTTCGATTTGACTAATCGTTTTTTTACCTTTTTCTGTTTTCTTAAACGCCCTAAACTCGCTCGTTACATGACTTCCTTCATAATAATGTGGAGATAATTTTTCTGACATTCCATAAATTTCATGCTTAATCTTAGAATTTAGAAGTTCCTCTGTTAGTAGTTCTTGAGATTCAAAATTCAAAAAAGTTTCAGAGAAAGAACCGTCAACGGAAAAAAAATTATTGTTGTTATTTTCTATGTGTTGATTTGGCATAATATTTTTCCAATTGAATTTTTATGATGTATTGAGGGCGATGCTAGTTAAAAATTAACTCTTCATTATAGTAATAATGTGCTAATTTAAAATCAATAATTTGAGCATAGTAATTATTAGTAATACACTTAGATTTCAAGCGTTATTCGCGGCGATGACAGATATTAGTGCTGAAATAGTTGCGCCAGGAGTTGAAATGATTTCACATCAAACTTGGACAACTGGAAATGCTTCAGGACATGTAGAGGATAATAACGATGTTTTTTTTCTTCAGCAAGTGCTCGGGCATCAGTGAGTTTCTTTCTATAGGAAAATTTATCAAAATATACAAATGAATGGGCATCACTCATTTTCAATGCAGAATATGCCAATAATAAAAAACCCCTTTATTATTAAGGGGTTTCATTAATATTTTTTACAAAAGAATCTGAGGTGACCTCTAAAAGGGAACATCATCATCCAGTTCAAAAGTATCATGCGGTACTTGATGTGATTGTTGCTGGGGTTTGCTAGTGCTTTGTTGTGAGGGTGTATTATTATAGGGCTGAGCTTGAGACATGTCGTCATAACTACCCGTGCTGCCGCCTTTGCTATCTAGCATTTGAATGTCATTGGCAATGATCTCAGTTGTATATTTATCTTGTCCTTGTTGATCTTGCCACTTTCTTGTTCTTAAACTTCCTTCAATATAAAGTTTTGAACCTTTACGTACGTACTCACCAGCAATTTCTCCCAACCGGTTAAAGCAAACTACTCTATGCCATTCGGTGCGTTCCTGTTTCTCACCACTAGTTTTATCTTTCCATGCTTCACTGGTAGCAATTGAAAGGGTGGTTACAGCATTACCATTAGGCAAATAACGAATATCGGGGTCAACCCCTACGTTACCAATTAAGATAACTTTGTTTATTCCACGAGCCATTTATTATCTCCTGTATGCGAAAGTTAGGAAAGTAGTATACCTAATTTATATAGTTCTTCACAGCTAATCAAATAAAGTTTGTGTTGTAGCGTGAGTTCTTATTCATGTAGGCTACACTTCTTTAAAGTTGACTTTTAAATTACGTTTTTTGTTGCAATCCATTTAGATATTTTGCATGTCTTGTAAAAGATATGTGTTTGTAATTAATAGGAGCTTTTCTTTGAATAAATTACAAATTTTTGGCAAAAGCAAACACGACAAGCGTAAAGTAAACTATTAAAAAGAGCTAGCTAAAAGTTGGAGAGAAAAAGTACTAGGTAGATATTGTTCTAAGAATTTGTTCTGCGCTACCTTCAAGATAATGTTCCTTATCTATGTGTAAATAAAAAGCCTGTTCTTTTGGGACAAATACCACATCAATTATCCCTTTAATATTTAAAAGTTGAGTTAAGGCTTCTTCTTTTTTGTTAGGCCAAGTGCAGGGCAAAATCAGGGTTGTAAGATAAGCTTGAGGTTTCATCGCGTAAGCAATAACCAACCATGCGGTGCCTATCAAAGCATTAATAATAAAAATTCCTTGACTGCCATGCCACTGATATAAAATACCTGCTAAAGCCCCGCCAGAAAAAAGACCTAAGAATTGGCTGGTTGAATAAATACCCATTGCCGTTCCTTTGCTGTTGGGATGAGCCTGTTTGGATATCAATGAGGGCAATGCTGCTTCAAGTATGTTAAAAGCAGTAAAAAAAGTTAGCATGAATAAACAAAGACTCAGCCAATTTTGGTAAGTATAAGCTAAGGCTAGTTGGGAGAGGCTTAATACCAAAACAGATAAAAGAAATATGCTTTTCATTAGCTTTTTCTTTTCAGCAAGGAAAATAAAAGGAATCATAAGCAGGAATGAACCTAACATCAGTGGTAAATAAAAATGCCATTGTTGTGTTAAATTACCGTGCTCTACCTGCTTATTTAAAAGAAAAGGCATAGCAAAAAAAGTTGCTGTAAGTATAAAGTGTTGGCAAAAAATACCGGCGTTTAGTCGTTGCAAGTGTTTGTTATGTAATACCTGTTTAAATAATACAGGATTGGTTTCACTGTCGCTGTGAAAGCATTCTCTAGTGGGTTTTGGAATGACAACATGAAGCAGGAGAAGGCCTAAAATGGCTAATGCTGCAGTCAGATAAAAAATACCGGCCAAGCCAAATTGATGTGATAAAGCAGGGCTAATCACCATGGCCAGACTAAATGAGGTGCCAATAGTCATGCCAATAACTGCCATGGCTTTGGTGCGTTGTTCATCGGGAGTTAAATCAGCTAATAATGCAATTAAGACGCTACCAATAGCACCTGTGCCTTGAAGCATTCGCGCAAAGATCATCCCATAGATAGAGTGGGTAAGTGCGCCAAGCAAGCTACCCCCGGCAAAAAGGATTAAGCCAATAGTAATTATTGGTTTACGACCAATTTTGTCAGAGAAGAGGCCAAAAGGTATTTGCAATATTCCTTGTGCTAGACCGTAAATTCCTAAGGCAAGACCGATAAGTACAGGAGTTGCTCCTTGTAGGTTAGCCGCATCAATACTAAATACAGGAATTAGTAAAAATAAACCCCACATGCGAAAAGAGAAGATTGCGGCAATAGGAAATACAGTTTTAGACCAAGAGTAATTCATTCATTAAATAAGTGGTTGTTGTATTGTGAGCTGATAGTACAAAACTAGGACTTCAGAAACAAGATCTTTGAAAATTTAATGCAGTAGACATTGCATTATTGGTGAATAAAAATGAAAATGCCTTTATTTTAAGGTGGGGGCGATGGGTTAATTTACCCTCTACTAGCCCTATTTGTTTAATGAGCGAGCGATTTTTTATTAAGAGGACTGTTTCCATGAGTTTAATTTTCGCAGGAAAAGTAGGATTAATTACTGGCGGTGCGCGTGGTATTGGTAAAGCTACAGCATTAAAGTTAGCTCAGGCAGGATGCGATATTGCAGTAGTGTATTACAATAGTTCTGATGAGGCACAAACTTTGGTTAGCGAGATTCAGGCAATGGGCCGTAAGGCAGTCGCATTGCAAGCTAATGTAGCTGATCATCAATCAGTTAAAGAAATGTTTGTTCAATTTCGTGAGCATTTTAATTGTTTGAATTTTTTAATTAGTAATGCGGCTAGTGGCGTTTTAAAACCGGCTCTTAAGATGTCAACCAAGCATTGGCGCTGGTGTTTAGAAACCAATGCATTGGCATTAAATCATTTGGTTAGTGAAGGACGGTCTTTGATGTCTTCCGGGGCTCGAGTAATCGCCTTATCAAGCCTGGGAGCGTCTCGTGCAATTCCCAACTATGCATTTATTGGCGCATCAAAGGCAGCTCTGGAAGCATTAGTTCGTTCTTTAAGTCTGGAGTTAGCTGTTGATGGCATTACGGTAAATACGGTTTCTGCGGGTGTTGTGGATACTGATGCATTAAAGTATTTTCCTAATAGAGAGCAACTATTAGATCAATATCAAGCTCATTCTTTGAGTGATAGACCTTTAACGACACATGATGTAGCTAATGCAATTTATTTGTTATGTTTGCCTGAGGCAGCAATGATTAATGCACATACTCTATTCGTTGATGCAGGTTATAGCCAAGTAGGTTAATCAGGTTTGGTTGTCACAAGTCTTCAATGATCCCATTTACAAATTTATGCACAAAATGTGTGTGTATTGTGGATCTGTTTGCAGTCAAAGTATGTTAATTTTATGTCTTTAAAAAAATCTATGATATAATTTACAGTTTTCTAAACTGCCGATTTCCGAGGAAAAAAATAATGAATGCAGCTGATGTTTATCCGAAAGTTAGAGAAATTGTTGCTGAGGTGTTAGTAATTGATGAAGATGAAGTATCGCAAAACAGTCGTTTAATTGCAGATTTAGGCGCTGAGTCTATTGATTTTCTTGATTTGGTTTTTCAATTGGAAAAAGAATTTAAAATTAAAATTCCCCGTGGCCAATTAGAAAAAAATGCTCGTGGTGATTTATCTGAAGATGAATTTGAGAAGGGCGGTGTATTAACTGCTCAGGGGTTAAAGGCATTACAAAATTATTTAAACGAAGTCCCTGCAGATCAATTCAAAGTAAATATGAAGGTCAATGAAATTCCCATGTTGTTTACCATTGAGACCTTCTGCAAATTAGTAGTCTCTGCTAAGAACGAACAACAAGTTCCCGCGTGAACCAATGAGATTCTTGTTTGTTGACAGAATTGTAGATTCATCTCCTGGTCAACTTATTCGGGGAATAAAGCACGTTACTGGTGATGATACCTTTTTGACTATTGATGAAAAGGGACGTGCTTGTTTTATTCCGTCCTTAATTGGTGAAACTCTAGGTCAATTGACTGCATGGAATGTAATGCAGCACAATGGTTTTTCTCGGCGGCCTGTGGCTGGCATTGTTGTCAGTGCCAGGTTACATCGTCCCGCTTATATTGGTGAGACTCTATTGCTTGAATCACATATTGATAACTTGGATGAGCACGCTGTGCACTATCATAGTGAGGCACGAGTAGGTGATGAGCTTATTTTTAGTGTAGAGAGCGCATTAGGTCCCTTGCTTCCCATGGCTGATTTTATTGCTGTGGATGAAGTAAAACAGCAATATGCTGAGATTAATAATCCGGGCAATTGGTCTGCGATTAGCTTGGCAAGTACTCCAAGGCATGATGAGGAGTTGCTAGTTAATTCTGGATTCGCTAAGTTCTCCATGAACTTTGATAAAATATGTTCCAGTGATTCAGGAATCAGTTTGGTTGCAGAAAAACGAATTACCCGTGCGGCACCTTTCCTTCCAGATCATTTTCCTAAAAAACCTGTTCTACCAATGACTGTGTTGTTGGAGTGTAAATTAAATCTAGCTCGTGAGTTTGTTGCGCGTGCAAAATATTCCGTACCTTACAGTGTTTATGAATTGCGCAAAATAAAAATGAATGAGTTTGTCCATCCTGGTGAGGTAATTTTGTGTTATGTAACCGTTAAACGACACACAGAAGATGAGCTCATTTTATCTTTTCGCAGTGAAGTGTCTGGTAAGCGGGTTTGTGTTGTGGACGTGGTGCTTATACCCGGAGGTAGATAACATGAAGAAAAGACGGGTAGCGATTACCGGTTTGGGAGTGGTTTCACCTTTAGGTCTTGATGTTGAGTCCACGTGGTCTAATTTATTAGCCAGACAATCAGGAGTCGCGACGATTAAACACTTTGATGCGAGCGCATTTCCCACGTATATTGCCGCCGAAGTGAAAAATTTCAAACCTAATCAGGCATTAATAAATAAGCATACACGTTTTGCCATGCCATTTACTCAATATGCTTTAGAGGCAGCACAGCAGGCTTTTGAGGACGCGGGCATCATACCTACGCATCAGACTGCCTCACAATGGGGTGTTGTTACTGGAAGTGGTATGATGACCTCTGAATTTGATTATCTACAGCGCTTTCAGAAAGTTTGTGCTCAGCAGGGTGAAGTAAACTGGAGCCAATTACAGGAAAATACGCAAGAATTTCACCAATTAGCTGATTTTGGCAAAACCACAACCAATTCGGGTTTGTTTTTATTGATTCAACAATTTGGCATCAGAGGTTATGCTTCTTCTGTTCACACAGCCTGTGCTTCAGGGGGACAAGCTTTAGGATTGGCCATGCAAGTAATTCGTCGTGGTGAAGCTGATTTTATGTTAGCGGGTGGTTTTGATTCAATGATTAATCCTATAGGTCTATCCAGCTTTTGCTTGTTGGGAGCTTTATCTACGTACAATGATACACCTACTACAGCCAGTCGTCCTTTTGATAGAACACGTAATGGTTTTGTGTTAGGTGAGGGTGCTGCTTTTTTAATTTTAGAAGAATGGGAGACAGCAAAGACACGTGGTGCTCGTATTTATGCTGAACTAGCTGGCGAAGGTAATTCGCTAAGTTCTTATCGTATTACTGATTCACATCCGAATGGCGATGGGGCAATTCAGGCAATTGAGCAAGCCTTGAACGATGCAGGTGTCCAACCCTCAGATGTGGATTATATTAATGCGCACGGTACTTCAACGAAAATGAATGACTTAAGTGAAACTAATGCAATTAAAGCAGTTTTTGGTGAGCAAGTCACTTATTTACCCGTCAGCTCAACCAAGGGACAAACTGGGCATTTAATTGCTGCTGCAGGTGCTCTTGAAGCGGTATTAGCAGTTAAATCTATTGAAACAGCGCAAATTCCTATGACTGCTAATTTAACAACCCCTGATTCTGAATGTGATTTGGATTATGTAGTTGAGGGTCCTCGCGAAAAATCTTTGGGGGTGGTATTGTCAAATTCTTTCGGGTTTGGTGGTTCTAATAGCTCCTTATTATTTAAGCATCCTGAGTTTGAAGGAGCAGGGAAATGAGTCAGCATAATAAAGTATTTGTTACCGGTCGAAGCGCATTAACTGCATCTGGTAATACTGCTGATGCAACTTGGGAATCTATTTTTGGCGGTAAAAGCGGTATTACAGAAATAACTGGTTGGGACCTATCGCAATGGCCTGGTCGTCTTGGCGGTGAATTAAAAGATTTTCAGCCTGCGAAGATGTTACCTGATCGTAAATTAATTAAAGTGATTTCACGTCAGGATGTAATGGGGATTAACGCTGCAGTGCAAGCTGTGGAACACAGTCAAATGATTCCTTATCGCGATAGCCTGGCTAATAGTGATTCATTTAATGAACAAACAGCGATTTTTGTTGGCTCACCAGGAAATAAATATTTTCAACAATATGACTTTTTGCCTTTACTGGCAAAAACACAAGGTCACTTACAGTCTTTTGCCCAACAATTATTTGATGAAGTACATCCTATGTGGTTGTTACGAATTTTGCCAAATAATGTTCTTGCATATACAGGCATCACTTATGGTTTCAAAGGACCTAATCATAATATAACGAATCATGCAGTGGGAGGAACCCAGGCTTTGGTAGAAGCATATCATGCGATCAGTAGGGGCCTGGTGGATCGTGCTGTAGTCGTTGCTTATGATCTGGCTGTTGAACCGCAATCTTTATTTTATTATGAGCAGTTGGGTGTATTGAGTCATCGTCATTTAAAGCCTTTTGATAAAGAGCATGATGGTACCATTATGGCTGAAGGTGCTGCAGCGTTGATCTTAGAGAGTGAGGCCAGTGTGCGTGCTCGTTCTGCAAGTTGCTATGGTGAAATTATGGGGGGGTTATCTAACAGTGAAGTTGCCGGATTATTTTCAATTGAAGCGAGTGGGCAGCAATTATCGGAATTGATGCAGCGTACTCTGGATACAATAGAACTTAAACCACAAGATATTAACTTTATTGTTGCTCATGGAAATGGTAACGTAAAGTCAGATGACAGTGAAGCTCAGGCAATAAAAAATGTTTTTGCCCAATACCAGATACCGGTAACTGGATTTAAATGGTCTATGGGACATACGATTTGTGCCTCTGGATTAATTGATGCAGTAATGGCAACTTATGCATTAGAAGCACAATGTGTGCCGGGTATTGCTAATTTACAACAGCTTGCTTCTACTTGTAGCGAGCTATCCGTAAGTGCAGATCATCGATCGTTAAGTAAACATTCACATGTATTGATAATAAATAGAGGGTTTGCCAGTATGAATACCTGTTTAGTGATTAAATCCTGTGCTTGATTTAGCACGGCAAATTAGTGCATTACCGGTGAGTTTTCTAGGACGTTTGCTTTATAAATATGTTCCTTATAAACGCCAGGTAGTTATGGCTAATATTGACCGTGTTTATGGGGAGCAATTAACTAAGCTCCAAAAAAAATATCTTGCTATCTCTTATTATTCTCATTTACTTAAATCCTTTAAAGAGGCTTTACAATTACGTTTTATGAGCGAAAAAATATTGCGCGCTCAGGTTGAGGTTCGTGGGTATGAACATATGTTGGCTGTATTAGCTCAGCAAAAAGGGGTGTTGGTTTTAACTGGGCATTTTGGCAATTGGGAAGTAGCTCCGATTGGCGGTGTTTTGAATTTTAAGGAATTTCAAGGACAGTTTCATTTTATTCGTCGTACATTATCGATTAAATTAATTGAACGCAGTTTATTAAAT
>NZ_JBAQZB010000088.1:0-7902 GCF_049790535.1 Legionella sp. | reverse complement strand
TCCGATACCTGTGTAATTTTTAACACATTGGATCGCTTAGGAGAATTGGCAAAACTATCAGCTATTTTTAAAAGCTTTTTACTTAATCGTTTATCGCCAAAATTAACTATACCAAATTCACTCTCGGCCCATAATGAAAGGCGACCTCATGTTTTTATGGATGAGCTTAGTCTACTTACCAATAAATCGCAATTTACTATCAAGGCTGATGGTGCAAATCGATGGGGTGTATTACCTTTCAATATTATTCTTGCAGATAAAAATCCAACTCCTGTGGTTTACAGTTAGCGGATTTGATTGCTCGATCAATAGGAAGATACATGCTTGATCATAAACAAGAAAACCGTGCCTATTCAATTATTGAAAAAAAGATTTATTGCGATAAAAACGGTAAAAAAGAAGGTTGGCGTATTAAATATTTCCCCTAGAAAGCGGCCCCGATATTCACCGAGGCCTAGACGCTGACTGGGATTCCCCAATCCATTTAACTAAAGTCTATTCGATTTATTTAGAAAAGAAAAACACTAATTTGATAAAAATATTAGCAATGTTTGAGGCTAATAATAAGAATGAAATGTTACCACTATATAGAGAGGCATTGGAGCAATGGGCGAAGTTTGTTGAAGACTTAGGTGTACCCATTCAGAAAAGCGGTTAATAAGAATAATGGTATGCTGCTCAAATCATTAATAATTAATAATGGTTGGTAATGCTCTATCCTTGAAATGCAAATCGAAAGCGAATTATATGGGCGCCAAGCAATTATCAGCAAAATAATGCGATTAATCAGCAAGTAAATAATTCTCAAGAAATTGAAAATTTTCAAAACCAGAAAAAAGTTGCCAACGAACTGATATATAGGGCGCAGAAGTTTAATACCCATCCTTTAAAAAAAATTTCTAAAAGCTTTTTTATTACAGTATCGTCCTACTTACCGCGTTAAATATAGTCTTTTTTCTCGCGTAACATGGTGCTCATTTTATTTGCGAATGAGTATGAATAAAAAAGTTTCGAATTAAGCTTATTGACCGATTTAATACCCATTAGGGCATTTGTTAAAAAAATCTCATCAGCACACATTAAATCAGTTAACTGGATAGATTCCTCTATAATGGAAAAGTCCTGGCTAAATTCTTCAAGCAAAATAGCGCGTACAACTCCAGGTAATGCTCCATCGTCAATAGGTGGAGTTATAATTTGGTTATTTTTAACCATAAAGATGTTAGAAATAGAGCCATCTGCAATATGTGATGCGGTGTTCAGCAAAATAGCCTCATCATATCCTTGCTTCATGGCCTCTTGCTTTGCAAGAATATTATCTATATAGCTTATTGATTTCACTTTCGCTGCAATAGAATGTTCATTTTTTCTCGTATTCACTACAAGTGCAGAATAAGGTTTGTCATTTGGAGCTGCACATTCAAATGCTGTAATTACGAAATTAGGATTGGGCGCTCGAAGAGGAACAATTCCTCTCTCAGATTCCCCATGAGTGATAGTAACTCGAGCACCAGCTAATTTTTCTTGTAAATTATTATTAATGATCAATTTCTGCAGCATCCACTCCAATTCTTCTTGTGAAAAAGGTAGGCGGATTTCTAGAAGACAGGCACTTGCCACTAATCGTCTCCAATGATAGTCTAGCGCCGGATATATATTTTTTTTAATTAAGATTGTTTCAAAAAGCCCGTGCCCCAGAGTAAAGCCACGATCGGTATGGCTGATGTAAGACACATCAGCAGGAAGTATTTTTTTATTAAAAATGATTGTTGATATGGATCTCATGAATTGGTTAACCAAGTTTTTTTACAATATTAAAGGGTTAGTCGAAATTACTGCTACTCATACGCCTAGATATCATTTCATTATTGAAAAATTTGAAATGGTTCATTCGAGTGCTTTTATCAAAACCAAAATCAATTATACGCCAGTTGGCTGTTATAGGCCATTCAAGAATTTTGTTTCTGAGCTGAATGATGAGTTGATATGTAGAAAATTTAAACCCATGCAGTAGTATCTGTTAATCTGGCAATCTCTCGAACATGATAACGTTTGTCAGGATGGAGCAATAAAAGCCCAAGCACGCGTCGCCGATATTCAGAAAACAATATTGAAGTGTCTAACATAATTTCTAAATGAAGCCAAATAAGCTTCAATCATAGCTTAATAAGCTACATCATTCAATTGATAAAATAACTATTTAAGTAGCCTTCAGTGGAATATGCAATTTCCGTACAAATTTTAAAATCAACATGAAACTATTCTCAAAATATACAAATTATATCCAGTTTGGACTTAAAGAGAACTGATTTTAATAACTTGTCCCGTACAAAGATTAAATTCAGTTTAGATCAACGTTATTAATATTCCCATAAGATTATTTAAATATAATTAGCCGACATTTCTCGATAAATTCTTTGAGGGTTATATGAATACACGCGTTGAGATTAGTTATGTTGTTGAAACAGAAACTGCCATCAATATCAATCAACAAGAGCAAAACACAGAACCTCATGACATAAAAGTGGTTGATAAACATACATTTAAACAAAAATATCAAGCCTGGTTTAATGCGCCTATACAAGAAGCCACCAACATGTGGAATACCCTTTTAGGACATGCTCCTGAAACAGGCCAAAGTGGGGAGCACCCGCAAGTTCACTTTTTAACTGAAGAATCTTGTGAAATTATTTTTAAACATATTCATCAATTTGAACAAAGTGGCTTAGACTATCAAAATCTACCCACTGGCTTTTTCATGGTTAAAAGTCCCATTGAAGGCGGTGGCCGTGATGTGTTGCATTTCAGTGATTTTCTGGCATCTAATCATGATGTCAAAAACTCAATTGCTATTCAATTAACCGACAAAAACTCATGCAAAGCACCATTAAAACCACACTTACAGTTTGAAAGACCGAAACAAGATTGGTATTGCTTTCTCGTTGAAAAAGCCAATCAATCAAACCCTGCTTCATGTACGCAAGAGCAACTCGATGAAGCGTTTATTCATTTTGCAAACAAAGTTGAAGCGCTTGATTTAGCGTTTTACCAAACCGATTTTTCAACACTCACTGAACTTAATCCAATTGCGCTAATTGGCCGTTGGAATACTGTGATGTTCAATCGTCATTTAAAACCTGAAGATACCAAAGCGCAATGGCAGGTATTGGCCCAGTTACCACTTGAAAAAAGTTATGGTGCCATTCGAGGTATTACTGATTATATGCACAGTAAAAAGCCTTGTGGATTTTTAATCCCAGAAATGGCTCTTAATGAAACTCTAAGAAAAGGCTATGAAGGCTATCGTGATGTAGCAACCGATAAAAATATTCATGACAATCGTTCATTTTGGCGTTTTGTATCCTATATGCCAAAGCGTAATTCCATAGAATTTTATCGACATGCCATAGAAAACTTTCCTGATGGTATTGATTCATCAAGATTGTTAAGCATGCTTGCTGGAGCAACAACAGGCGAAAACCACCAGGCACAAAACAAAGAAAAAGAAACACAGGAATTTGATATTTGGGATAAAGTCTGTAAACAAATCGACACCATCGAAAGCTGCTCTACCATTATTAAATACTTTTTGACCATTAATGGCAATCACGGAGCTATAAAGAGTGATTTTCTACATCATTTAACCAGGCTAGATAAACAACCTAATATGCCATTTTTAGGCGCCATATCAAGTCATATCAGAAACTTTATTGAAAAGCTTGGGGTTACTGATCTTGGGCAGGGTATCGTTGGGATCTCACCGCTAACAAGCCTGGTAGAATTATCCGATAAGCTAAACCATTGTGTGTATCAGCATGGCAATTCCTTTTATCAGGGTTGTCAATTCTATTTAATTAATGGCATATGGAATACGATGTCGACAAAATCATATACTGAACTTGCTCATAGTGTTTCAGTTTCAAATGAGGTGCCTAAACAATTAGTGAATATGTTTATCCCACTCATCAGCACTTTTAGCATTCAAAAAGAAGAACAACTTGTACATCTTGCTAACACACTCAGAACAGATCCCGATCCTTTAAAACGTCATACACTCATTGAAAAATTATCTTTTTTCTCAAGTATTTTCAAAAATGTGAAAAAGCAGCTAAATTTTAATGATTTGTTACAAATCACAACCGAGATTAACCGAGATATTTATAAGATAGATGATACTTTGGATATGCTCTCATACTTCGAAGAACATTATTTAGCACATTTTGAAGAAGGTTTTTTTGCAAAAAAACGTCAATTGCTTGAAGATGCTAAAAATGGTTTAAACGAAAATCAATTAAGTATTTTAGAAAACTTTGATTTTGCTAACAAGGACCTTGAGCTACTGCTCCAAATTGAATCTGAATTAGTACGAAAACAACCTTTAATTGAAAACCATAAACTCTCACACATTAACTTGCAGTTCTCATATTTGTCCGAAATATTAGCACCTTCAGAATTCACAGAGTTTCTGCAACGCCTTACATCTGTCAAATCTGAAATTCCCAAAAATAACGATGATTTATTAACGTTTTTAGAACAAACTATTAAGAATAAGTCACTTACCGCTTTTAATGTTATCTTTTTGAGAAACAATCTTGAAAAGACTGATAATCAATCATTGTTTGCAAAAATCAAGAAATATATCGATTTAGAAAAGCATATCACCAGTCAAAATTGGAAGATAAACCCCATCTACCTCCAAGAAACCCTCGCTACATTGATTTTAAAGTTGCCTAAAGATAAGGTTGGCGCAGAGGGTATAGATAAGCAATTAACCGATACTATTGACAATATCAACTCAATCGCCTCCCTTCACCCACATGCTCAAAAGCAGACAATTCAATTGGTGAACAACCTTGTCAATAGTGAAGAAAACTATTTTGAGTCACTAAGCAATTTACTAAGTCGTTTAACCGAGCTTGCTAATCTATTGGCTCCGGGGATCGACAAGACTGGCCGCGATAACATGAGTGTTTTTTATGCTCTAATTTCGCACCATCAAGACAAGCCCCAAGCATTATTAGACTTTCTTGAAACAATAAGTGAGTTAGAAAGCTTTGAGCGACACTTTTTCATTTTCTTCATAACAAGGCTTTTAAATAGTGAGCAACCTACTGAAAATCTCAATAAGCTTGTTGAGCTTTGCCAAATTGATAAGAGCAAAATGTCATTGATGCAAACTCATTGCCAAACACCTCCTTATGCAACTATTAAAGAGCTATATAGTTGGCTGGAAAGCGATAAATTTGTTGAAAAACATGAAGCATTTAGCTTATTACCTTTTGGTCATCGCAATGAAAGTCATATGTTTAACCCAAAACACTATATTAAACAAAGCAAGCTTTTCAAAGGTGTTGAACACGGTATTTTTACACCACAAAAAGGCGTACTCTTTGACCGCCTGCTTCAGGAAAATCGGTTAAAGAGCATGGCTGAATTAACTAAAACCATATCAGACTTAAAGGCTAAACCATCATTTAATAATGAGGACATTCCTCAATTACTTACAACAGTCATTGAAGTTTTAGCCAGAACAGCTCATCAACAGGATGATGCCAGCCCAAGTGGTAAAAGCTCTCAGGAATTAAACACCACTCAAGTTATGACCGCTTTTGCCATGTTACAAAAAGGCCAGCATCACGACCGAATTATCAATCAGATTGATACGGGCGAGGGCAAATCACGCTTAATGATGGTTATGAGTGCATGCAAGGCTATACAAGGAAAAACCGTTGATTTTATGACCAGTAACATGACCCTGGCTGAAAGAGATTACTTCACCTATCAAGAGTTTTTTGATGCGTTGAATATTCCAACTGGGCTTATTGGGTTGAATACACCACCACAGCTTTACCGAAAAGCTGGTGTCAACTTCACCGACAACTCAAATTTGATTCTTTTGAGAAATAAAAGTGATATTGATTTAACTCCTTATGATTATCGAGATGAAAACCCTGCTAATCAATGCTTGATGCTGGATGAAGAGGACAAGTTTGTTCACGATAGAAGCAGCCACGCCTTTAACTATGCAGCTAAGTCCAAAAAACTGTCTGGATTCATCTGGGTATATCCTCTCTTAGTTCATTTTATGAAAGAGCAAATCGCCAAAAATGAGCTTTTAACCGAAGATGAGCGGGCAGATGCTTTCTTAAAGTACGTACCGCTTCATGATAATGACCAACTGCATCAAGCAAGCCTGGCTAATTTAAAAGATAAAAAACCAGAGCAGTTAAAAGTATGGCTTAAATCCGCATACACCGCTTTGAAACTGACCAAAGATGTAGATTATGCCGTCACATCTGCCGATGAAGACAAGCTTGTACCTGTTCGAAATGTGGAAGGACTAACATGCTATACCAGACAAGTCTTGGTACTGGACAATGGTCGTCCATTAGAAGGCAGTAACTTCTCAGATGGAGTACATCAATGCTTATGTGCTATTGAAAACCAAAAAGCTGGCAAAGAAGCATTTGTAATTTTACCTGAAAATGAAACGCAACGAACCATCTACACCCATCCATTTCTTGATAACTATCAACAAGCATATGGCGTAAGTGGCTCAACGCGCGCTGATGCGCCTATGGCCAATCCAAAAATCAATCAAGGTAATTGGCAGTATATGATAACCCCGCGAGAAAAGCCTTTGCGTCGTGATGAAAAAAGGGTTCTGGCTGCTAAAGACGCACAACAACAATTGTCTTTTATCAAAGATGAAATTGCAGAGGCTTGTCGAAGCAACAGACCATATTTATTGATTTGTCGAGATGACAAACAAAGCCAGACAATCAATAAAGCTCTTCAACAAGATGTCAAACTCCAAAAGCTTATTAAAAATTGGCAATACATTCACAGCTTGAGCACCAGCGATGAAGAAAAACAAGCCGTTAAATACGGTGGCAAACCAGGTTATGTTACCATTTCTAGTGTAGGTATGTTTGCACGTGGTGTTGATATTCGGGCAGAAAACTTACGAGTTTGTGCGGCATATGTTCCGACTTTTGAAGACGAGATACAAATTAAGGGTCGTACTGGTCGTTTTGGTAAGCCAGGTGACTATCGAATGCTCATTAATTTAAACGATGAAGAAACACCTATTAATGGCAACACTTATAATATTGAGGCTAATGTTTATAAAGTACAAAATAAAATGGCTTTGGAAGCATCAATTGAAAAAAACACATCATCAATGTATGCCGATTTTCTTGAGCAAGTACACCAAGCATTCATCAAGCATTTTGATGATACACCAATTAGTGAAAAAGGTGATATGTTGCAAAAATGGCAAGTTTTTTTAGACACTATACAAAAAGACTGGGAACTCAATCGCAAGGATATTCGAAAAGCCCTGAAAGAACAAGATCTGGAACAGTTCGAAGAAAAATTTGGCGCATTCACAAAGAAATGGTGTCATCAAATGTGTGAAGAGCTCATCCCAAGTGCTGCGATTTCCATTAATCCAACATCTGCGAAAAATTGCTTCAATAGTTTGCACGCTCACCGTGGTTTTTTTGCTGAACAACAAAAGAAAAGCAAACAAATCAAGACCAAGTGGTCTTATGATAAGGCCGATGATGGTCAAGCCACCATTTATCAAATACCATTTGCCGAAACCATTGCAACGCTTACAGGAGAACGCCCACTGTTTGCCAACACACATGCATGGCTTGACGGTCGAGGTGTTTTATTCCCGAACTTAAGGGCAACATTAAATGGCGACAGACCACTATTTGCAGACTTAAGAGCGTTTATCTGTCTCCTAATCAAGTTAATTGTTGATTGCTTTAAGAGCAATGACAATCATGAGGAGCCAATACCCGAGGCGTCTTTAGTACATACTACTTGAATAGATACATCTCGATAGTGTCGCTAGCTCATGATAGATTTCAGCAATCCATGGCTGAAATC
>NZ_JBAQZB010000087.1:0-9137 GCF_049790535.1 Legionella sp. | reverse complement strand
ATAAACGTATAACGACCATTGTTTTCCTCTACTTTAGAGTGGTTACGTAAAAATGCCGTGTATTGTACGAAAATTAATACGGCATGTGAAGTAATTCTTGCAAATTATCTTCTAAAAACTATTATTTTCAATAAATTCAGCTGGATAAATCGTCACTTTGTTCCGAACAAGATTTCCTAGGATCACATCAGATCATCTGGAAATAAACCTTTCAATCCAGCCATTCCACCAATTCCGCGCATCATTTTTTGCATACCACCAGGCTTGGTGAATTTTTTCATCATTTTTTGCATTTGTTCAAATTGTTTTAATAGTTTATTAACATCCTGAATTTGCATCCCTGATCCTAACGCAATACGTTTTTTACGTGAACCGACAATTAATTTAGGAATGCGACGTTCTTTAGGCGTCATGGAGTTAATAATTGCAATAGTCTGTGCCATGGCTTTGTCACCAACTTGTTTCATTGTTTGTTGGGGCATCATTTGGTTTATACCGGGTAATTTACTCATCATTCCCGTAATGCCGCCCATATTATTCATTTGCAGCAATTGTTGTTTAAAATCTTCTAAATCAAAGCTTTTGCCTTTTTTTAGTTTTTTAGCAAGCTTTTCGCTGGCTTTTTTGTCTGTTTTTCGTTCAACTTCTTCAATAAGGGTAAGAATATCACCCATTCCTAAAATTCTTGAAGCAATACGCTCAGGATGAAAGGGTTCTAAGGCATCAACTTTTTCACCGCTGCCAATGAATTTTATGGGTTGGCCAGTAATCTGTTTCACCGACAAAGCAGCACCACCACGCGCATCACCATCAGTTTTGGTTAGAATCACTCCAGTTAATGGTAAGGTTTCATGGAAGGCTTTTGCTGTGTTAGCAGCATCTTGTCCCGTCATACTGTCCACAACAAACAACGTTTCAATGGGTTTAAGTGATTGATGCAGAGCTGTAAGCTCAGCCATCATTTCTGCATCAATGTGCAAACGGCCTGCAGTATCAATAAGTAGCACATCCACATAGTGCTTTTTTGCACTGTCTAATGCTTTTTGAGCAATCACAAGTGGTTGTTCATTAGCTTCTGCTGGGAAAAAGGCGACGTCTATTTGTTCTGCTAATACTTTAAGTTGTTGGAGTGCTGCAGGTCGATATACGTCGACACTGGCTACCATTACTTTTTTATTTTCGGTTTCTTTTAGATAACGGGCAAGTTTTGCTGTACTGGTGGTTTTACCAGAGCCTTGCAATCCAGCCATTAAAAATACAGCAGGAGGTTGGGTTTTAAAATCAAGCTCTGCACGATCTCCACCCATAACAAGAATTAACTCATCATGAACAATTTTTACAAATGCTTGATCTGGATTTAAGTCGTTTAAAACTTCTTGTCCCAATGCTTTTTGTTTTACCTGTTCAATAAACTCCTTAATGACAGGCAAGGCGACGTCCGCCTCAAGGAGAGATTGTCTGACTTCACGTAGAGCGCTTTGTACATTCTCTTCGGTTAATCGAGCCTGCCCGCGCAAATTTTTAAAGGTACGAGTCAAACGTTCGGTCAAGGTATCAAACATGATTAGGATACTCAAAATAAAATGGAAACTATAGCACATGTGCTCTTCGGAAATGAAGAGATAAAAGAGCTGATTCTAGCTCGCTAACAAAAAACTTTGTAATGCATGTAAAGGTGGAAAATACTCTAAAAGTTTGGAATAAGAGAAAATTAACAGTACAATATGCTTTTAAAAGGCCAATTCGAATTTAATCCTCCAGGTCTAGTTTTTTTCACATCGATCTTATTATTTACACTAAGATTGATAGAAATACAGGGATTTTCTATTTAAATCGTGGTACTTTAACAAAAGATTTTATTATGAATGCTATTACTAAGGGTTCCTTAAGCTTTAATTTGATTTAATTTAAGCTTCTGCAAGCCCCGTACTGCAATGAAGGAAGGCGATGAGCACTAAAAAACACTCACTAACTATTTTCAGTTTGACGATGATTACCGTCGGCTCAGTAGATAGCATTCGCAATCTACCCGCTACCGCCTTATTTGGCAGCCAATTAATATTTTATTTTTTTTTAGGGGCAATATTTTTCTTAATTCCAACTGCATTAGTTTCTGCTGAATTGGCTTCAGGATGGGCAAAACAAGGTGGAATTTACATTTGGGTAAAACAGGCCTTTGGAAAGAAAATTGGTTTTTTGGCTATTTGGTTACAATGGATTGAAAATGTGATTTGGTATCCTACCATTTTGTCTTTTGTTGCTGGAACTATCGGTTATTTGATTAATCCTGCCTTAACAAGCAATCCCTTTTTTCTTTGGGCTGTTATTGTGAGTTGTTTTTGGGGCGCTACTTTATTAAATTTACGAGGGATGCATTCTTCCGCTTTATTTAGCAATTTATGTTCGCTTGCTGGTTTATTGTTGCCTATGTCATTGATTATTGGTTTGGGTGTGATTTGGATTATTCAAGGAAATCCCTTACAAATACAATTTAACATACCCAGCATTGTTCCTCACTTATCTGATCGCTCAATGTGGGTTTCTTTAACTGCAATTATTATGTCTTTTTGTGGTATCGAAATTGCCACCGTTCATGCAAATGATGTGCATAATCCACAATACGCATTTCCTAAGGTTTTAGTTTATTCTGTAGGAATTATTTTAAGTACTTTGATTTTTGGCTCATTGGCTATCGCCATCGTGTTACCTCATAACGATATTAATTTAGTTGCAGGGATTATGCAGGCTTTTGCAGCATTCTTCACAAGTTACCACATGTACTGGATGATGCCTGTAGTGGCCTTGATGTTGGTTTTAGGTGGTCTTGGTGGGGTGAGTAACTGGATTATTGCTCCTACGAAAGGATTATTAGTTGCCGCAGAAGATGGTAATTTACCAAATTCATTTCAACGTACCAATGCTAAAGGTGCCCCAGTGATGATGTTATGTACTCAGGCAACCATAGTAACCGTATTGTCTGGCTTGTTCTTATTTATGCCTAGCGTTAATGGCTCTTATTGGTTATTAACCGCTTTAGCAGCTCAATTATATATGTTAATGTATCTTATTATGTTTACAGCAGCGATTAGATTACGTTTTACTGAACCTAATCATTTTAGACCATTTAAAATCCCTGGTAAAATTTGGGGGATGGTCGTGGTTGCCGGTGTGGGAATAATTGGTGTATGTACTACTTTGGCAGTTAGTTTTATTCCACCTGATGGCATTGATGTCGGTAGTTTGACGCGTTATGAATTGACCTTAATTATTGGTTTAATTCTTATGTGTTCGCCTCCATTTATTAGTTCTTGGTTGCAAACAAAAACTTCAGATATGGAGCCTGTAGTTTAATTAGCGTGTCTCCAGCTCATGCCAATAAAACAGAATTTAGGGAGCGCCTTATTTACACAACTGAAATGTTAACTGAATCGAATCAATTATTAACCGAATTAATTGCCAGATTGCCTGAATTAGAATGGAAAATTAGTAAATTAGGCCTCTCTTTTTTAAGTTATAATTTACCTAGAAATTTATTTCGCTTCCATAGAGAAGGAGAAACCACTGCGGGTGCTTGTATCACAGAAATTAAAGAGGATCTGCAAACACTATTACAACAGAAGAGTGAACGTAGTGCTTTTTATTTAGCAGAGCAGATTAGGCGAAAAGTAAATGTTTTAGTAACCTTATGCCAAATACATAGTCGAAAAAATAAAAAAGAAGAAAAAGTTTATTTTGGTGTCAAAATGTTAAGTACCAGACAACAATGGATAGCGCAGCTGGAAATGGATATTGGTACTTTGGAAAAGCAACAGCAAGCGCTAGCCAAAACTTTCGAACAGAGGATAGATAATAACCATAATTCAGCAGCGACTTTACAACTAAAAGCTGAATTGGGAGAAATTGAACGTCGTTTAACTTTAGCTCAAGAAACATTCAATCGTGCAGTTTCTTAGAACATTGACTTAGACGAACGAATATTAAAATCAATTAGTGAAAAGAGTGTGACTTCATATAAAATAGCTATAACGTACCCAAAAAGGAGTTTTTTCAATGTCTGATAAATTTACTCAAGTTACTCAAGGTATTAATACACAACTTGCTAAACTACGTAAAGAAATGCCCGATGTTATGGCAGGTTTTTCGGCTTTAGCTCAGGCTGCTACGAAAGATGGTGCTTTAGACAAGAAAACTAAAGAATTAATTGCCATGGCATTAGCTGTTGCAAATCATTGCCCGGGTTGTATTGGATTTCATTCTCAAACCTTAGTTAAATTACACGTTTCTAGAGAAGAACTTTTAGAAACTTTAGGGATGGCAATATACATGGGCGGTGGCCCTTCTTTAATGTATGCCGCTGAAGCTTTAGAAGCTTTCGAAGAGTTTAGTCAGTAGTGAAAGGCTGAGGTGTCACTATTTTTTTAAAAAACCGATACCTTAGCCATTGTATCCAAAAGATTTTGGTTTTGAGTAGAGAATTGAATTTGTTTTTATTTCCCACTCCCAGCCGCAGCGATCTGATCCATTTCAGTTTTAGCTCCGCTATTGCATTTGCAAGGATAGTGTTTGGTTACTCCTAACCAGGCAACTTGTGAGACGGTCATGGCATCCTTATCACTTTGTTGACTTGAGATTTCTTTATAAGTTTGCTGAATTAGCTCATCAAGCTTTAAAGCATTCAATTGCACTCCTGGAGGCAGACAAAACATAGGATTCCCTTGTTTTTGAGCTAGTTCATTAGCATGAGTCATCGTTTCTTCAATACTTTCACAGGTAATTGTGAGTACGTGCCGAGCCGATCTGGCCCAGGCTTGGGCTTGGGGATCTGCTTTAATTTCCATTTGGGGAATAGTACTGGCAATACCCATGTAACTTTTAATCGTATCTGCATTAACTGCGTTACAAATAAGAATGAAACAAATTAAATATAGACGCATAATAAATCCCTGAAAATTTTAAATGGCATGTGGCTTAATTAATCCTAGTTTAAATGCAACAAATAAAAAAATAAATAAACTCAATGAGATACCTACTCGTAAGGTCAATGCTTTAACCGTGCGTTTAGTATTTCCTGAATCACGAATAAGAAAAATAAGACCACTGGCTAAGGAGACAGCGATAATAATCATAGCAAAGATGATGATGATTTTGGTGATCATTTGTTATACTCCCAAAACTGCTTGGGTTTGTTGACATTTCGCCATGATAGTAGAAATGTCAACAGACCCTAATCTGTTGTGAAACTATCTGAGTAATTGATGCCTAGTGTACCTTTTTTTAAATTTTGTTTCATCCCAAGTTGGAAGATGATTTTTTTGACTACTTTATTTTTTTTGTTATTTATGCGATTAGGATTTTGGCAGATACAGCGTGCCGATGAAAAAACAAACATGATAATGACGCAAAAAAGACTACAAAACTTAAATCCCAAGGTTTGGATTCCAAAGCAAAAACTCCCTTTGCAATATGAGCGTGTCCAATTGGCGGGAAATTATTTGTCTCAAACATTTTTGTTGGATAATCAGCATTACCAACATCAGTTTGGTTATGATGTCTTATCACCTTTAGAGCTTGCTGATGGCTCAGTGGTCTTGATCGATAGAGGGTGGCTTCATGGTGATGGTACACGCCGTATTTTCCCAAAAATTGAAATTCCCAATAAATTAATTCAATTACAAGGAACTGCTTATTTTCCCAATAAAAATCAATGGGTTTTGGGACCAGTTATTGAAAAAAAAGGAAATAACCTAATTATTCTTGAACGTTTTGACGAACAATTGTTAAGTCAACTTTTGCAAAAAGGAGTCTATCCGTTTATTATTCGTCTCGACAAGCAAGATACATATGGATTTGTGCGTGAATGGGAAATAGTAGCCATGCCTCCGCAACGGCATTTAGCCTATGCGCTGCAATGGTTTGCTATGGCTTTTGTAATTTTAACTCTATTTTTAGCATTAAATCTGAAGAAAAAAAATGAAGAAACAGTCCAATAAATTTTATGTTTTGCTGTTATTAATTGCTGTATTTGCTGCCCCTGGTATCGCAGCCTATGAATTTTATCAACATCCTAAATGGTTAAGTTCAACAAAAATTAATAAAGGAACTTTACTAAGCCCTCCTGTAGTTTTAAATGCGTTAAAAGGAGAATCCAAATGGCATATTGTTTTTTGGACTCCAAATGCCTGCGATCTAGCTTGCTTGAAACAATTGGAAACCTTAGCGAGAATACGCTTGGCTTTAGGGCGTAAATTATATCAAGTGGATCAGTGGCTTATTCTTGATGATAAAACCCCATCTTTATCCCAAGAAGCACGATCCATGTTAAAGGAATTGGATTTTAAGGTGGCGCAATTGACTGCAGCTGATGTAAATGCTCAAGAGACTTTATTCTCTGAGGCAAAGGTATTTTTAGCTGATCCTAATAATTATTTAATTCTTAGTTATGCGTCATTAGCTAATCCTAATGATATTTATAGAGATTTGAAATTATTGCTTACTACAACAGAAAAAAATGGTTAATTCAATGCAAAATAAATTAGTACGCTATGCGGCAACCAGTGCTGTGCTTTTATCATTATTGGTCGTTATGTTAGGTGCTTATACGCGTCTGACTGATGCAGGTTTGGGTTGCCCAGATTGGCCTGGTTGTTATGGTCGGATGGTACTTCCTGGCGCTAATAAAGTTGCATTAATGGAAGCGCAAAACACTTATCCGCAGATCCCTATTGAAGCTAGAAAAGCATGGACGGAAATGGTTCACCGTTATGCGGCAGGTACTTTAGCGTTATTAATTTTTTTTATTAGTGTTTCAATGTTACGTAAGCGTCTGCAAGGGGCTAATGTTCCTTGGCATTTGCCTGTGGCATTGTTGCTTTTAGTTATTTTTCAAGCTGTATTGGGTATGTGGACAGTGACGTTAAAACTGCTGCCTGTGGTCGTAATGTCGCATCTTTTAGGAGGAGTGCTTATTGTTGCCTGCTTAAGCCGTTTGCGTTTACAAATCAGTTCCTTGAAAGGGCAGGATTTGCCACAGTGGCGTCCTTGGTTGTGTTTCGCTATGTTCATTGTTTTCTTCCAAATTGCATTAGGAGGATGGGTAAGTTCAAATTATGCGGGAATTTCCTGTATTGGTTTTCCTCAGTGTAATGGAGTTTGGTTTCCTGATTTGCATTTTTCGCAAGGATTTAATTTATTTTCACCTGTAGGAGCTAATTATCAAGGAGGATTATTGGATCATGAGGTTCGTATGACTATTCAATTTATCCATCGTGCGGGAGCTGTGGTGACTGCTGCATATATTTTAGTTCTTTCCCTGTTCATAATGTTGAGATCACAGGCTCGTTATTTAAGAGTTGCTGCATTGGCGATGTTTTTATTGGTATTAGTACAGTTTATTTTAGGAATTTTGAATGTAATTTATTTAATGCCAATTACAGTGGCTGTCGCACATAATGGAGTTGCTGCTTTGTTACTGAGTACATTGTTTTGTTCATTTCACTTTACGTACAGAGGGCAAAACAATGCAAGTTGATTTGAGAGTGCGTCCACCAGTTGCCTGGAGTGATTACGTAGAGTTATGCAAACCTCGTGTAGTGATGTTGATGCTGTTAACTGTTTTAGTTGGTATGTACTTAGCAGCACCTGGTTGGATTAATTTATCTTTATTAGCTGCTTCGTTATTGGGTATAGGGTTATGTGCAGGTAGTGCGGCAGCAATTAACCACGTAGTTGATCGACGCATTGACTCAATCATGGCCAGAACGAAAAAAAGACCTATTGCTCATGGCCGTGTTTCTGTGGTTCAGGCCTCATGGTTTGCTTTAATTATGGGCGTTTTGGGATTGGCTTTTTTGATTGTTTTTGTGAATAAATTGACAGCACTGTTAACTTTTTTCACGTTAATTGGTTACGCAGCTATTTATACTGGTTATTTAAAGCGTGCTACCCCACAGAATATAGTGATTGGTGGCTTAGCCGGTGCTACGCCTCCTTTGTTAGGATGGACTGCCGTTACTAATCAGTTGGATCCCAATGCTTTATTATTAGTATTAATCATATTTACTTGGACACCTCCTCATTTTTGGGCTTTGGCTATCTACCGACACGAAGAATACCAACATGCAGAAATTCCTATGTTGCCAGTGACTCATGGAATTCAATTTACCAAGTTGAATGTTTACTTATACACCATCTTATTGCTCGTTGTGAGTACTTTACCATTTATAGTAGGGATGAGCGGCTTGTTTTATTTAATGGGTGCCTTATTTCTTGGGATACGATTTTTATTTTGGACCCATAAATTATATCGTACAGATAAAGCAGCAGTGGCGATGCAAACATTTCGATTTTCCATTGTATATTTAATGTTATTATTCGTTTTTTTATTAATTGATCACTATTTGTAAGGAAGAGTGAATGAATCTCAAGTCTAAGGGTGTTACCTTTACTGTAGTTATATTACTGGCTCTAGGAGGGCTATTTTCGGGAATTTTTGTGAGAAATCACCTCTATTTTAAGAAAAAAATTGACGTGGTAAATTTTCATGGTACTTATCTTGAAAATCCGAGAACAATAAATCAATTTAACTTGATAGGTATTGATCAAAAAACATTTGATAATGCACGCTTACAAGATCAATGGACATTGGTATTTTTTGGTTTTACCAATTGTGGTTATTTGTGTCCAACCACTATGGCTGAATTAGGAAAAATGTACCGTATCCTTGAAAGCAAGGAAATAAAGAATTTACCACATGTAGTAATGATTTCTATTGATCCTGATCGCGATGACCAAGAGAAATTGGGTAATTATGTCACTTCATTTCATCCTGCTTTTTATGGTGCTCGAGGGGATGAGACCTCTATTAAAGCAATAACTCGAGAATTGGGAATTGCTTATGCAAAGGTTATATATAAAGACAGTAATGATCTTCAACACTATGACCTACAACATAGTGGTGCTCTAATGTTATTTAATCCTCATGGTGAGTTAAATGCATTTTTTACCACGCCACATCATGCTGATCTATTGGCAAAAGATTATATTTCATTAGTTTCTTAAACTATCCATCTTAGTAACTCTGCTACTAAGGGGAGATGGTAAAAAATTAAATTAGAATAAAATGCTAACGGACTCTGTTC
>NZ_JBAQZB010000086.1:0-38416 GCF_049790535.1 Legionella sp. | reverse complement strand
TTATCAGATAAGTTTTTAATTTCGAGGGGTTCACTGACCATGCTGGATAATTCTTTCTGACGTTGTTTGGCATCTTTTTCTAAATTAAATGCACCAGCTTGAAGAAAAAAAGTTGTATTTCCATCCTTGGTTGTTGTGGAAATATTAATATCATTTGCATAAATTAAGGTGGAGCAAATAAAGATTAAAAATGTAAATACTATCGATCGCATTGAAAAACCGAAAAATCCTGAGTAGTAACATCATATCGAAATTTAAAAACTTCACAATAGATTTTTATAACTAGAGGGTAGTGACAGGTGAGCTTAGGATTGTGAATTTGCCTGTTAAAAAAATATAGGTGCTTTAAACTGGGTTCTTATTCCGTGAACTGAGAAAGGAAGCACAAGCTCTTAAAAAGGAACCTGAATAAATTTTTTCAAAAGAAGAGAAATTATTTATCTCTAATAGAAGGTTCTATTCTATTAATTCCAGCACTTTTTCGGGTGGCCTTGCAATGATTGTTTTTTCATTACAGATAACAATTGGGCGCTGCATTAAAATTGGTTCTTTTAGCATTGCCTCTAAAATCTTATTTTCATCTTTTAAAGTTAAATCAAGGTTTTTAAAAACAGGCTCATTAGTTCGCACAAAGTCTTTCAAATCAAAATTTGATCTTAGTTTAAGTAATTGCTCCAATGTAAGTGCTGTTCTAAGATACTCAACAATCGTTGGATTAATGTGATGATTTTGTAATAGTTCCAAAGTTTTTCTTGATTTTGAACATCTAGGATTGTGATAAATTATAAACTCTTTCATTTTAACTTCTTGCCTTTTGATAATTATTTAAAAGTTGCTAACAGCATTTATAAAGATTGGCTCTACCTGGAATGATGGTGAAGAAATGGATGTGCGGGAGTTTATTTTAAGACCTTCATTTAATGGTGGCTATAGGTGGACTCGAACCACCGACCTCAGCATTATGAGTGCCGCGCTCTAACCGGCTGAGCTACATAGCCACAAGGAGGACGTGATTTTGTCGTTTTAGCAGCTAGATGTCAAGGCTGCAAACGTATTTTTTTAATTTTTTTGTGAAATTTATTGAGGGCCTTGCGGCCCTGTAGCTAAAAGCTAGATAATTAATAAGTATAAAGCACCAGGACCACGTAAAACTTGTACTAATAATTCCTGTTTCTTCTTTTGGGCAATCTGTTGTAAAGACTTCACATCTTTAACTGCTAGTTTGTTTGCTGAGATAATAATATCCCCTGGTCTTAAACCCGCACGCCATCCAGCACTATTTTCTGTGGCACCAACAATTTGAACTCCAACTACATTGCCGTGAGGAGGTGTTTCCTGATCAAAGGCTCTTAACGCTAATCCGTAAAGGAACGGATTATTGGATTGAAGTTTTTGTTCGTGAGATTTAACGTCTGTAACAACCGCATCAAGAGTTATTGGCTTACCATCACGATGGATCATTATTCTTGCACTTGTACCTACACGTAAAAGACTTACGGTCGTTTTTACCTGAGTTGCCTGGGTAATTTTAGTATTGTTAATTTGAATAATAATGTCCCCGGATTTTAAACCTGCAAATTCTGCAGGAGATCCTGGATTAACTTGAGCGACTAAGGCACCTTGAAAATCTTCAGAATATCCCATTGATTGAGCAAGTTCTGGTGTTAAATGTTGCACAAAAATACCCATTAATCCACGGTGGATTGAACCAAACTTAATGATTTGTTCCGCAACGTCTTTTACCATGTTGATGGGAATGGCAAAACCAATACCTACATTACCACCATTGAGAGAAAGTATAGCGGTATTAATACCAATTAATTCTCCTTGAGCGTTTACTAAGGCTCCACCTGAGTTACCAGGGTTGATTGCTGCATCAGTTTGAATAAAATTTTCTACACCTTCAATATTTAAGTCACTGCGCTTTAGTGCACTAATGATACCAAAAGTTGCTGATTGACTGTTGCCAAAACTGTTTAAACCAAATGGATTACCAATGGCTACTACAAAATCACCTACTTGAAGTTTGTCTGAATCTCCTATAGGTAATGATTTAAGATTTTTGGCATCAATTTTTAAAATAGCTAGATCCGTTTCACTATCTCCACCGATAAATTTTGCTTTTAAACGGCGACCGTCCTGTAAAGTAATGGTGATGAGATTAGCATTACGAATTACATGATCGTTGGTAATAATAACCCCATTTTTAGGATCTAAAATAACCCCAGAACCAATACTTTCAAATTTACGACCTTTTTCTAATGCCTGATTGGGTTTGTTATTGTGCCTCTCATCATTATTTCCTGCTGCTCCAGGAATGTTTGCATTGCCTGGCAGATAGCCTTGCACAGCAACATTTACAATAGCAGGCATAATATTTTTTAACACCGGAGCTAAACTGGGCATTGCAACATTATTAGCAGCGTAAGCGAAAGAAATTGTTCCAAGGAGCAGGGCGCCTATGAGTAATTTTATACGATTTATCATGGTAGTTAGTCCTGAGGTTGATCGTTAAACCAGATTAAGGTGCCTATTCTACCTGTTTGCGATGTTTTTCGATAGGAATACAACTCACTTTCTGATTCAAAAGTACATAACTCAGATTGATAAACAGCATTTATACCTTGAGAATTCAGTACCATTTCAGCAATTTTTGGTAAATTAGCTAACCACTTGCAATGATTTGGTTTAAATGCATGTTTACTAAAAGTATATTTATGGGTAAAGATTTGATAAACCTCATCACCCACTTCATAACATTTTTGACAAATTGCAGGTCCTATCCAGGCAAGAAGATCAGAAGGTTTACTGCGCATCTTTGCAAGCGTATTTTCCACAATTCCATTAACTAATCCGCGCCAACCTGCATGAATGGCGGCGATTTCATTACCCTGTATGTTACATAGTGTGATTGGCAAACAATCTGCAGTAAGAATAACTAGAGGATATTTACTTGAGTGTGTTATGGCTGCATCAGCCTCTCTATTTAAATCTTTTTCTACGTGTACACAATGAGTACTGTGTGTTTGACGTAACCATTGTGGCTCTCCGGGTAATTGTAAACCTTCCATAAGCAGTTGGCGATTTTGTTTGACATGAGTGTCATCATCGCCGATGTTTAATCCCAGATTATTGGAATGAAAAGGAGCTTTGCTATATCCTTCGAGTCGAGTTGTACTTAGAGCGGTTATGTTTTTAGGCGCTGGCCAATTCGCTAAGTTAAAATTCATTTTCATAATGCTCATCCAAAGTGTTTAACAGAAGTTGAAAATCATCAGGCAAAGGAGCTGTAAATGTCAATTTTTTTTCTGTTTTTGGATGGTGCAAGGCGAGAGTGCAGGCATGTAGTGCTTGTCTTTTAAATTCCTGGATTAGTGCTCTTAATTCCTGCGATGCATTAGCAGGGAATCTCATTCGACCACCATAAAGCGGATCACCGATTACTGGATGATTAATATGCGCTAAATGAACTCTGATTTGATGAGTGCGTCCAGTCATTAGTTTGATATCCAGCACTGTGTAATCTTGATATTGTTTTTTTACTGCGTAATGGGTAATGGCTTCTCGCCCCTGGTCAAGCACTGCCATTTTCAACCGGTTGCGAGGATGGCGTCCAAAACTGGTTTTTATAGTACCTCCTGATATAACATGGCCTTGTACCAAGGTAACGTAATGGCGTTGAATTTCTCGCGCCTGCATTTGGCGTATTAATAAAGTATGTGCGGTTAAAGTCTTTGCTACTACCAATAAGCCTGTGGTGTCTTTATCCAAGCGATGAATAATGCCTGCTCTGGGTAAATGGTGTAAAGTTGGCGCGTGATATAATAAGGCATGAACCAAAGTATGTTCTCTATTTCCTGCTCCAGGATGTACCACCATGTTTGCAGGTTTATTTAATACTAATAATTCTTCATCTTCGAAAATTACATCTAAAGGGATTGCTTCAGGTACGCATTGATTAAAATTATTATCCATTAAATTCAGCTCAATCTTCATTTCAATCAGAGCGCCCTCTACCGCTTTATCTTTGGGTTTGCATGTTTTTTTATTCATGGTAATTGCGCCACTTTTAATCCAATGGCTAATTTGTGACCGTGAATAATCAGGAAGTAAGTGTGCGAGCACTATGTCGATACGTTGATTATGATACTCGCGAGGAACCATTAATTGTTTTTGGATGGGTTCTATCATTTAGGATATTGCGGCCTCCATATCCATAAGTCGTCCACGTAATGAGTTTGGGAGGGCTTCATTGATCTGAACGTTCACAAATTGTCCAATTAAGTGGGCTGAAGCGTCAAAATTTACTACACGATTACACTCAGTTCGTCCAGAAAGTTGCTGCACATCTTTTTTAGAGTGTCCAGTTACTAAAATTTTTTGTGTACTTCCAATCATTGATTGACTATAACGAGATGCATGAACTAACAATCTACTTTGTAAGATTTGTAATCTTTGTTTCTTAATTTCTAAAGGAGTCTCATCTACTAAATTAGCTGCTGGAGTGCCAGGTCGTGCACTATAAATAAAGCTGAATGAAGTATCAAAACCTATTTCATGAACTAAATCCATGGTTGCTTGGAAATCTTTATCAGTTTCTCCAGGAAAACCAACAATAATATCGGTAGATAAACGAATATCAGGTCGTACTTTACGTAATTTTCTGATTTTGGATTTAAATTCCAGAGCGGTGTAGCCCCGTTTCATTAATCCTAAAATACGGTCGGAACCGCTTTGTACAGGTAAATGTAAATGATTGGCAAGCTCTGGTACTTCCGCATACGCATTAATCAAATTATCAGAAAAAGCCAAGGGATGTGAAGTAGTAAAACGAATTCTGCCTATTCCCTCTATCGCTGCAATATAGTGAATTAATAGCGCTAAATCGGCAATGGCGCCGTTTTCCATTGTTCCACGATAATCATTCACATTCTGCCCAAGTAAGTTGATTTCTCTAACACCTTGTAATGCTAATTGATAGCATTCAGCAAGCACATCATCAAAAGGACGGCTAATCTCCTCACCTCGAGTATAAGGAACTACACAGAAGCTGCAGTATTTGCTACATCCTTCCATAATAGACACAAAGGCAGTAGGGCCTTCAGCTCGGGGAGCGGGTAGGTGATCAAATTTTTCAATTTCGGGGAAGCTAACATCAACCACTGGTTTTTTCTTTTCCAGAAGTTCATTTAACATCGCGGGAAGACGATGCAATGTCTGAGGCCCAAAAACCAAATCAACAAAGGGAGCTCTTTTAACAATGTCAGAGCCTTCCTGGCTTGCAACACAGCCGCCAACGCCAATGACAACATGAGGATTTTTTGCTTTATATTCACGCCATTGTCCTAATTGAGAAAACACTTTTTCTTGTGCTTTTTCTCGAATAGAACAAGTATTAAGCAATATTACGTCAGCTTCTTCCACTTGTTCAGTTTTTACTAAACCATGTGATTTGAGCAGGACATCCGCCATTTTTGATGAATCATATTCATTCATTTGGCAGCCGTTGGTTTTGATGTACAATTTTTTAGCCATATTAACAATCTACTTATAAAAATGCGGTACTGTTTAATTTTCTAAGTCATCACAATGTAGGTTGGCTTTGACCTATGCTTGAATTGGGGTAAGTTTAACCTACATCAAGATGACGTAATTTGAAGGTATTATTCCATTAATGCACGCTTTGGCAATAGGTTTCTTTAATTTTTGGTAAAATAATTAAGGCAATTAACATCCCTAGAGGGATAATAGCCAATCCAATATGATAAGCGTGTATGGGATATACTCTTACAGTACCATTTAATTCCCCCTCCCATAATTTATCAAGGATATAACCAATAAAAGGTTGTGCTAGGGCAATACCTATCATGTTCATCATGTTCATAAAACTCAAACCAGTCGCTACATATTTTTTCTTACATAATTCCTTAGCTACAGTAAATGCAGGTAAGAATCCTGCCGAAAAAATACCAAAGGCGAAAAGTAAAAATTGCATCACAAAGGGTGAATTAATGGGGGCAAAAATAAAGAGTATCGAACAAATAAGTGCACCAACGCATCCTATATACATTGGTGGCTTACGTAACCCGATACGGTTTGAATAAATGCCCCATAAAGGACTGGCAATTGCCCAGCCAACAAAAACTAATGAAATATAATTGGCAGCGACTGCCTTGGTAAGCATCATTTTATTCATTAAGAAGGGAACACCCCAAAGGCCGCAAAAAACAGGAGTTGCCATGTACATTAAACCACCATAACAAGCAACTAGCCACAGTTGTTTGTTTTTCATTAAAGTGATTAAGCTAGGTAGTAAAAGCTCTTCCTCTTCAGGAAGATGGTGTATTGCTAGGTCGTGGTTTTTCGGAGTATCTTGAGCAATAACGAAAATTAATACACTAAGAATAAGACCAATTATACCCATGATCATCATACTTTGTCGCCAACCGTAACTATCGATTAAGAGCGCTAATGGAGCTTCACCCCCAATGGCTCCTAACATTCCCAAAGTAACCATTAAACCAGTAAGTAGGGCAAATCGTTGTGCGGGAAACCAGTTTGCTGCTAATTTCATGGTGCCTACCGCAGCGAATGCGGATCCAAAGCCGATCATTAGGCGGGCAACACAAGCCATAAAAAAATTATCAGTCATCCCAAAAGCAATAGTGCTTACCGCACAAACTAGAGTAGCGAGTGTTAATAGTCGGTGTGGTCCAAAATAATCCATTAACACCCCACCTGGTAATTGCATGGCTGCGTAGGAATAAAAATAAATCCCTGAAAGCATACCTAAAGTTTGACTAGTAACTGAGAAATCTCTCATTAGTTCTTGACTCATAACACCGGGCGATACTTGTAAAAGACACTCATAGAAATAGAACAAACAAGCTAATCCCCAGACTATCCAAGGCATAAGTAGCTTAACACTTGAACGTTCCACTGATTCAAATTCTGTGTAGTGTGCCATTATTTAATAATTCTCCAAGTTTATCTAGCCGCAATAGATTTTACTGATTCAAGATTGAAAAATAACACAGTAGGTTGCTTAGATCGTGCATAACAATTATTAATTTTATTGCCGGCGGCAAAACACATGTTGGGATGATGTTTCAACTTGTCACTTAAATGCAGTTTTTTAATCGCAAAGTCAACCACTTACAATAACATATTAAGTAAAATAACTCCAGTTTGTTTAGTAAACATTACGAATGCATCAGCATGTCGTCAGCATGCATAAAAAGTAATTTCTGGGAACACAGCTTATTAAGTGCTTTTTTAAAAGTGCAAAACCAGGTGGATGACCTTTATTGAAGTACTTATTTATATCAATTTTCACTCTTTTTTCCTCATTTAATAATTTTAAATTATACTAAAATATATAGACATATCTGGGGTTTATATGGAAAGAAAAATAAATCCTCTTCTATTATCTTTATAAAAAATAGTGATAAGGATGAAGAAGAAATAATTGCTGATAAAAGTACTATAGAAGCAGACGAAACCTAAGATTATAAAAAGTATTAAACTACAATTTATCATTATGAAAAAGCACTTGAGGGAATTAAAACAAAATATGCAAGAAATGCCCTTTTTCATGAGAATGATAAAAGGAGTTGCTTCTGCGGTTGAATTGCTTGGATATGCAAATGATGAAACTCCATCTAAATAACTATGTCACCGTTTGATAGGGTCATCAGGAGCATCAATTACTACGCGGGTACCTTGCATTTCTCCTCCTGGGAGGTCAACAAACTCTTCATTAAGCCAGCGGGCGTCTTCAATAAACATTCGTATGCAGCCATGGCTTGCCCTATAGCCTGGTACATCATAGCTACCATGCAATGCATAACCTCTGAAAAAGTGCATGCAATAGGGCATTAATGCACCACCACTTTCAGCATAAGCTCTTTGCGGAAATACAGTTGAAACGCAATCTATATCTTGTTTACGGACAATACGAAAGGAACCTGTCGGTGTGGTACAACCTCCAAGTACCCCAGGGCATTTACCCAGACCGGAAGAAATTGGGCCCCACCAGAGCAATTCTCCGTCCATGTCATAAGCAGCCCAAGCTAATTTTTTTTGGCTAATATAAATTGTTTTTTCGCCAGTCGATTCTATATATCTTGGAAAAGGGGACACATCATAGATGGTCAGGCGATCAATGTTTTTAGGTACAGCAATTGTCATTCCTTGACGCAAAGTTACATTCATGCGGTTGATGCGGCGAACCATATCTCGTTCTTCAGCATCAGAAAATAAGTTATTCCAACTCTCGCCATTTTTAATTTTCATGCAAAAATAATCAGGTGATTGACATAAGGTTTCACCATATCTCGTGTAAGCTAATGCAAACTCGGTGGTTAGCAATAGATAGACTGAGACTGCTATTGATATTATTATTTTCATAATAACGATCTCAATTTTGAATTCAGTACTTTCTTTAACGGCATTAAATAAAATAACTTTACCCATTTAAAATGGAGTCATCCTTAGAATAAGGTATTGTTGGATATGTAGTTTTCAGGAAGAAGATTTAAGAATGTTTTTTTATGTGTATAATGTAAAGATTCTCTAACATAGGTTCCAATTTATGAGTTGGTTTAAAAAATTATTACCATCAAGAGTAAATACTGACACCTCGCAAAAAAAAGGGGTTCCTGAAGGGTTATGGCTTAAATGTTCTGGCTGTAATGAAGTTTTATATAGCACAGAATTAACAAAGAATTTAATGGTTTGTCCCTCTTGCAATTTTCATCATCGAATTTCTGCTCGAGTGCGTATTGGACAATTTCTTGATGAAACGGATCCAGAAGAAATTGCTGCGTCATTAGAACCACAAGATCGTTTAAAATTCAGAGATTCAAAAAAGTATAAAGACCGAATTTCTCAAGCCCAAAAAGCGACTGGTGAAAAAGAGGCTTTAATTGTTGTTAAAGGTACTTTAATAAAACAGCCCGTTATTGTCAGTTCCTTTGAGTTTAATTTTATGGGTGGTTCTATGGGCGCTACAGTAGGTGAAAAGTTTGTGCGTGCTATCGACATAGCGACTGAAGAACGTATACCTTACATTTGCTTTACTGCTAGTGGTGGCGCTCGAATGCAAGAAGGATTATTTTCTTTGATGCAAATGGCTAAAACATCTGCTGCTCTAGCCAAATTTGCAGAAACTGGGTTGCCTTTTATTGTTATATTAACTGATCCTACAATGGGTGGTGTTTCGGCAAGTTTTGCAAGTCTTGGTGATGTAATTATTGCTGAGCCTAATGCATTAATTGGTTTTGCAGGACCAAGGGTAATTGAACAGACAGTACGTCAAACCTTACCAGAAGGTTTTCAACGTAGTGAATTCTTATTAGAGCATGGTCATATTGATATGATTGTTCAGCGTAAAGAGCTTCGTTCTATTGTTTCTGAACTGGTATCCAAGCTAACTCATCAAGGTGTGTATGGAAATTAGTCCTTAGAATAAATACATCAGGAGAGTTTGTTTGGTAAAACCACACAACGAATGGGAGTTAACTGAATGGTTAGCTCATTTGGAAAGCAGAACCACTCAGGAAATTCAACTGGGATTGACCCGTATCCAGCGGGTTGAGCGGCAGTTAAAATTAAAAAGCGTCGAGTGTCCTGTAATTACTGTTGCGGGAACTAATGGTAAAGGCTCTACGGTTACTGCTCTTGAGTGTATTTATCATACTGTCGGTTATAAAGTAGGTGTTTATACCTCTCCCCATCTTATTCAATTTAATGAACGCATTCGCGTTGGTTTAACACCGATTTCTGATCAAGATTTATGTGAAGCTTTTTGCATTATAGAAGCAGTGCGGGAACAGACTATTCTTACTTATTTTGAAATGACAACACTTGCTGCATTGTACTATTTCAAAAAAAAAGATCTAGATCTTATCATTCTTGAAGTGGGTTTAGGTGGTCGTTTGGATGCTACCAATATCGTTGATGCTGATCTATCCATTATTACTACAATTGATTTTGATCATCAAGATTTTCTCGGCAATACATTGGATGACATAGGCTATGAAAAAGCAGGAATTCTGCGTAAAGAAAAACCATTTATTTACGCTGATGTAAATCCACCAGCCTCTGTTATTGGTGTTGCTAGAAAGTGCGCTACTCCCACTTATTTTTTCGATGAAAATTATTTTATTAAGGAAGATGAGAATTGCTGGAGTATTCACTGTGGTGATAAGCAATTAAATAATTTGTCCAAACCTTCAATACAACTTAAATCTGCTGCTGCAGCAATTATGGCTACTTTTTTATTAGAACATGATTTACCGGTGTCTTACGAACAGATAGAAACAGCCATGCGCCAAATTTTTGTGCCAGGGCGTTTGCAGTTACAAAAAGGCGTTGTGGATATTTTGTACGATGTCTCGCACAATCCGCAAGCAGCAAAATTATTGGCTAAAACTTTGGGTTCCTTAAATAAAAAAGCAAAAGTACACGCAGTTTTTTCGGCATTAAAAGATAAAGATATTCCCGGTTTAATTGAGCCATTAAAGGACTATGTTGATTATTGGTATCCAGCGCAATTGGATGTGAAACGTACTGTTAGTGCAAATTTATTACTTTTTTATTTTAAAAATTCAGAAATTACTGTGGAAATTTGTTATAATAATCCACTTATTGCCTTTAAAACAGCATTAAATCAGGCTCAACCAGGTGATTTAATTGTTGTTTATGGGTCATTTTTTACCGTGAATTATGTAATGGCTGCAATGCCTAATAGGAGTTTTAATGAAACTAGTGATGAATGAGAAATTAAAACATCGCTTGGTTGGTTTTTTAGTTATTTTATCATTAGGTGTAATTTTTCTTCCAGCGATGATGAAAAAATCAAGTCACCATTTGGAAAGCAATTTTAGTGTTAAAGTACAACTGCCACCAAAGCCTATTCCCCCTCAGGTTGCTATTATTGATGAAGAGCGGATGTTCAAAAACATTAAAGTAGCCAGGGCGGATATTCCTCAAGCTTCTGAAATAAAAGTGCAATCGAATTCTATTAAAGAAAATACAGTAGCTTTCGTGTCAAAACCAATGGTTGCTAATGTAGCAAGTAAGTCTACAGTTAAAAGAGAGATCTATGCAGTACAACTGGCTTCTTTTTCACAGTTGGAGAATGCGCGTGCACTAATAAATAAATTACAGAAAAAAGGGTATAAAGCAAATTATACCTGTGTTAATAATAGAAAAGGCGCTGTTTATAAAGTTTACGTTGGGCACTCACCCATCAAAGACAACGTAGTAAAGTTAAAAAATCAATTAGCAAGTGTGATGCAATTAAATGGATTTGTAGTTAATACTGGAGTCAGTTAGTCATGAAATTTCAAATCATTGATTTAATTATTATCGGAATTGTTGGTCTATCTTCTTTAACCGGTTTATTTAGGGGGGTAGTTAAAGAAGTAATTGCTTTATGCATATGGATAGTAGCTATATGGACTGGTTATCACTATTCACAAAGTTTGACACCTTGGGTAGGGTCATATATCCAAAGCTCGACGGCTTCTGAGATAGTTGCTTTTATTATTATTGTTGTGGGTGTTTTATTGATTGGCTCTATACTGAATTTTATTTTAGGTCTTGTGTTAAAACGTTCGGGTCTAAGCAGTATAGATAAGATTTTGGGTATGTGTTTTGGTTTCGTACGCGGTATTTTTATTGTGTCACTGGTTCTGGCAATCTTAAGTATGACTTCTTTACCCTACCAACCCTATGTCAAAGGCTCTGTGATTTGTAATCAACTTAAGCCTGTAATTAATTGGGTCTCTAAGTATATTCCAATAGTTCTTAATCATTTAAAATCGGTCGATTCAAATGTTAACGGAGATATTGGGAATATTATTAATACAATCCCTCGTCCCTAATATAATGATATACCGCTTTAGGAAGTTTGCTGTCTACTTCTTTCCCTTGCTTTATTTCTTCACGAATTTTCGTAGAAGAAATTTCGTAATAACCGGCATTGAAGAAAAAAATAGCGCCTGACTGGTTTTTTAGAATGGCTGTTTTCTCCTTGCATTGATATTTTTTCAAAAAGTTTTGCAGGAGCTCAGACAGTTGCGGTCTGTAAAAGTCATTACGATTAATTACTAGAATATTTCCTAAGGTAATTAATTTTTTCCATTGATACCAAGTGGGTAATAAGCTAAATGAATCGTATCCCATAATTAATGTAATTGCTGCTTGAGGAAACTCTAATCTAAAGCTTTCTAAGGTTTCAACCATGTATGAAGGTGAATCACGTGTTATTTCACGTAAATCAATGTTTAAAGAAGGGTAGTCTTTTATTGCCAATTGAATCATTTTTATTCTTTGCTGAGTATTTGCAAGCGGTGGTGGTTTAGTTATGGGAATTTTGCATGGAAGAAATACATAGGAGTCAAATTTAAAATGAGTCTGGATGTTTAAGCTGGTTTGTAGATGTCCATTATGAATAGGATCAAATGTTCCACCAAAAATTGCTAAACTGTCCATGTATCACCGATTAATTGTCCCAGGCAAAGAGAAAGTGCAAGATTCTCCAGTGAGCTCCATATTTGTGTGCTCAAGCTTGATTTAATGCGCTCATCGATACTGTAACAGTATTGATGAAGTTGTTTTAGCACCTGTGTAGAGAGTCGATTAGCACTTTCCTGATAAAGACTAATACGTTGAGGCCATATTTTTAATTGAGCAGAGGCTTTTTTTATGTCTATTTTTTGTTGCAATAAATTAGTGAATTGAAGTATTGTTCTTATTTCTTGGGTCAACATCCATAAAATCAAGGTGGTTTCTATTTTAGTACTTGCTGCATGTCTTAAAATCTGAATAACTTTATCGCTTTGTCCTTTTAAACACGCCTCAACTAATTCAAATAAGTTGTGATCGCATTGGTTGGATAAATGCTCTTGAGCCTGTTGCACATTAATTTTACTTTTTGAGGGAGTAGATAGGGCAATTTTCTCAATAACCTGGGCACAGGCTAACATATTTCCTTGTGTGTAATGGTAAATTATATCAGGAACTTGCGGATCATAGCCAATAGCCTGCTTGCTTAATTCTGTTGTAATCCAGTTTTTCATGCTTGCTTGATTCAATGGAAAAGCTACTAAAACTACCGCTTGTTCATGTAAAGTTAGCCATTGTACCTGTTTTATAGGGACATTAGGTGCTCTAATGACAATAAAACAGCGAGAATTAATTGAGTTCAAATATTCAGTTAGAATTTTCTTTCCTGCAACATCTATTGATTTCTTCTCAAAAAAAATAGTCAAAAGTACGATATCAGAAAATAGCGAGTAACTATTGGCTTCGTCGCGAACGTTATTCCAATCTTCTGTTGTTTGAATGGCAATGATGCGCTCATCACAATCATGAGCTTTTTTTATCGCAGATTTTATTGTTATTAATGATTCGTCAAGGAGATAATTGTCTTGACCAATTAGTAGGTAAAGAGGGGCAATTGTTCTTTGTACATGTTGGGCAACTGCTTGTTGTTTAATTTGCATGATATTTTATTGTTTGTTTCCTGGACTAGAAGCATGGTTTATAGTTCTTTATCTCGATGATTCAGTTGATTAATTATTTGAATCACGGCATCTTGTTTCATTTCACCGATCAAAATATTTTCTTCATCAGAAGATCCTAGTATTCTGTCGTTATTTATTGTCAGTTGACGCGTGGCCCTGACCTTTCTAGGCGTTTTTATTATTTTGCCTTTATAGGTTTGTAGCATAAATTCTATAGTTAATGTTAACGTATACTGTCTTGGATTGGTACTTGCACCGATACTAACAATCTGCCGCTCAATCACCGATTGATTAATTATGAGCCAATATTTTGCAAGGGCTAAGTCTGGATTAACTTGAATACTATATTCCTCTAATTGGGTAGTAAGTAGTGATATAAATTGTTTATCATTAATTTTGGTAACAATGGCGACATTATTAAGCCATAGAGGTGCTGTGATCTTACCACGCAAATGAAAACCGCAGGCTGATAAAAGCAGTATTATCATAAGAGGTAAGAACAACTTTTTCATTAGCCAACAACCAAATTGATTAATTGTCTATGGGTTACAACAATGGTTTTTTTAACGGTTAGATTAATCAGAAAATCTTGAGTATGTTGCTTTGCTGTGTCAATTAATATCTCCTCAGTTGCATCAACACTGGCGGTAAATTGTGCTCTTAACTTCCCATTGATCTGAACCACATAATTTACTTCATCGCTTTTTAACGCGCCCTTATCTACTCTTGGCCAATTCGCATCAATAATCGCTTTTTCAAAACCTAATTGTTGCCACAAATGATGTGTAATATGAGGAGTAATTGGCGCCAATAAACGAAGCAATATACTCATACTGGAATGAATGAAGAATTTATCTTCTTCAGTTTCAATAGAATAACTTGATAGTTCATTAAATAGTTTCATGCACCCAGATACTACTGTATTAAATTGATTGCGATCATAGTCATGCGTTGCTTGAGCAAGAATGTGATGTACCAAATGACGCGATTTTTTCAACCGATTGTCAACTTGTTGCCAATTAATATGTCCATTGCCACCAAGAATAATGTCATTAATATCCTTAAACATCGTGCGATATTGATATGCAAAAGTCCAGATGCGTTTTAAGAAACGGTGCGCACCTTCTACGCCGGCATCTGACCATTCTAATGATTGTTCTGGTGGTGCAGCAAACATTACGAATAAACGTGCTGTATCTGCTCCATAGACATCAATCAGGTGATTAGGGTCGACGATATTGCCCACAGATTTAGACATTTTATGTCCATCTTTTAATACCATTCCTTGGGTTAATAATGATTTAAAAGGTTCATCAGAGTTAACCAGACCTTCATCACGCATAAGTTTATGAAAAAAACGAGCATAAAGTAGATGCATTACGGCATGTTCTATTCCACCAACGTATTGATCTACCGGAGTCCAGTACTTGGCTCGGTCATCAAGCATGGCATTTTCCTGTCCCTTGCAAGCAAAACGTGCATAGTACCAGGACGACTCGACGAAAGTATCAAAGGTATCTGTTTCACGACAGGCATCCTGTCCACATTTGGGACAAGAAACATTAACAAATTCTTTGCATTGGGCAAGAGGAGAGCCTGAGCCAGTAAATGCGATGTTTTCAGGCAACACAACAGGTAAATCTTCATCTGGAACAGGTACTGTGCCACATTGTTCACAGAAAATCATGGGAATAGGTGCCCCCCAATATCTTTGTCTGGAAACACCCCAGTCACGTAATCTGTAGTATATTGTTGCTTTACCTGCATCAAGTTCTTCAAGAAAGCTTGTAATTTCTTCAATGGCTTTAGAGGAGTTTAACCCGTCAAATTGAGCGGAGTGGACTAGTGTGCCGCTTCCCGTATAAGCAGATTTTTTGAAATCGTGTTTTACATTATCCGCAGGTTTAATTACTTGTTTGACAGGCAGCTTATATTTTTGGGAAAACTCCCAATCTCTTTGATCATGAGCGGGGACTGCCATTACCGCACCAGAGCCATATTGCATCAGTACAAAGTTAGCTACCCAGATTGGTAATTCTTCCTTTGTAATCGGATGAACCGCAGACATTCCTGTAGCAACACCCCGTTTTTCCATTGTGGCCAATTCTGCTTCAGCCATTTTAGTGCCTTGGCAGCTCTGAATAAAGTCGGCAACTTCTTGATTATGTAATGCTGCCTCTTTAGCAATAGGATGATCACTGGCAATAGCAAGGTATGTTGTGCCCATTAAGGTATCAGGACGTGTAGTGTAAATTTTTAGTCGTTTATGATAATTATTCACATTGAAATAAATTTCAGTTCCAGTTGAACGACCTATCCAATTACGTTGCATTTGTTTTACTTGTGCCGGCCATTCATCTAAAGTATCTATTGAACTCAGAAGTTCATCAGCATAAGCGGTAATTTTAATAAACCACTGTGAAATTTCTTTACGCTCTACTAATGCGCCAGAACGCCAGCCACGTCCATCCACAACTTGTTCATTTGCTAAAACAGTTTGATCTTCTGGATCCCAGTTTACAATGGCATTTTTTTTATAAACTAGGCCTTTTTCAAATAAGCGTATAAAAAACCACTGCTCCCAACGATAGTATTCGGGGTCACATGTATAGATCTCACGTCGCCAATCATAGGCATTACCCAGACGTAAAAACTGTTTTTTCATCGATTCAATGTTGTTTTTGGTCCATTCAGCAGGAGGAATACCATTTTTAATTGCTGCGTTTTCAGCAGGCAGTCCAAATGCATCCCATCCAATAGGTTGCAAGACATTTTTTCCCAAAGCACGCTGGTAACGTGCGATTACATCACCAATAGTATAATTGCGTACATGCCCCATGTGTAATGTTCCACTGGGATAGGGAAACATGGATAAACAATAAAATTTTTCTTTGTTTAAATCTTCTGAAACATTAAACGACTGTTTTTTATGCCAATATTGTTGAGCTTGTTCTTCAACCTCTTGAGGTATATAGGTATTATCCATGATCCAATTTATTTAAAAGTGACTTTAAAGATCGTTAAGGATAACTCCTCTTGTGCTTGCCAGCAATAGATAACCCTTAATTCGCTAATTCTGGTGTATATAAAATTTCTTGACATTATCTAAACCGAGTTAGAATGATTTGCAATTTTCGGTTCGTTATCACCCTGTTAAATAGAGAAGAATGACAATAGACCTATACGTTATTTCGGTGTAATCGAACAATTAAAGTAAAAATTAAGAACATCATACAAAAAATTAATATTGGGTATTCACTCCAAATAATCCAAGGGGTAGTACCTTGTGCAGGATAAATACTACTTTGCAAAATACCTGAATTAAATGGTGGAAGCATATCGATTATTTCGCCACTGGCATTAATTACCGAGGATAAACCATCATTATTCACGACTACTTGATAACGTCCACTAAGCAGTGAAAGAACTTGAGCCATTTGTAGTTGTTGGTAACTTGCGAGCGAATGGCCAAACCATCCATTATCACTGATGGAAACAATCCATTGTGCTTCTGGCATTTGTTCTCTCAAAATATTAGGATAAGCAATCTCATAACAAATAAGGCTAGCAATTGGATGATTGGCAATGCTAATTAATGGTTGCCTTTTTTTTCCTGGTACCAGATTGGGTTCAGGTAAATTAAACCAACGATTAATCGCTAGTAAGGGTTTGGGAATGTATTCACCAAAAGGAACCAGTTGTCGTTTAAGTTTTTTTCCTTCCGCCCAGCCAAGAGTAATGATGGAGTTATAATAATTTATTTCGTTCTCATCAGTTGGTTGCAGTATTCCCAACATTAAGGCACTCTTTGCTTTGAGTGCTTTTTCATTTAATTGATGCAAATATTTATCCAAATAGCTGGCTGGAAGAGGGATTGCGGATTCAGGTAAAATAATTAATTGTTTTCCCAATAATTGATTAATTGCATTTTTATAATATTTTAATAAGCTCCAAAATAAAGTCTCATCCCATTTATCGCGCATGGATAAATTAGCTTGCACTGCGCCAACAGTAACCGCTTCCTTTTGTATTTGTGTCCAATTGATTTTTTTACAGGCGACGGGGCTAATAATAATCAGGATAAAAATAATGATGTAAATATAGCGCTTACTGGAGTTTTCATGAATAGCTAAGGTTAGGAAGGCAGAAAGAAACACACAAAGTAAACTTAAACCATAAATACCTAAAAAAGGGGTTAGGGATTTTATTGGGGTATCAATAAGTGTTGTACCCACTAATAACCAGGGAAATCCACTCAATAAAGTGGAGCGCAGATATTCACCAATGGTCCAGAGAACGCTAAATAGGACAATGGAATGGAATTTATGTTGTTTGTATTCACATACCTTAAAAAAATAAGCGGTCAGCGCAGGGAAAAGAGCGAGATACATAATAAAAATTAAAGTTACTAATCCGGAGAATACATAATTCAGTTGACCATAATCATGAACACTAATGATAACCCAGGACACTCCCAATCCGAAGTAGCCTATGCCATAAAAAAAACCAAAATAAAAACTTTGTTTTCGAGAGCAATTACTGAGGCTAAAAAAAAGACAGGCCAGACTTAAAATTGTCAATCCTGGCATGTGAAAAGGTGCAAAGCCTAAAGGACCTAATAAACCGATGATGAATATCAATAAATAGTTTACATAACCAGCACGAGTAGAAGTGAGCTGGATGGAATTAGCTAAAGCAGTTTGCTTCATACGGTGTCAAAAAGTTTTAAAACAATAAGATAAATGAGTCCCGTATTCAGGTCAAGAAATATAAAAGATATCTAGACGTATGTTAGGTATAACTTTCTTTTAAAACACAAAGGTCAATAACAGAGAGATACGAAACAATAGATAGATAACTTTTATAGTTCAATGGCTTAAGAGCTACACTATTTAAATCGTGAATATATTTTTCTAAGTTTAATTGATTACCATTAAATTTACCCTGAGCCTCAAGAAGCGAAATGATTCTATTTCTCAGAGTTTTATTAGGCACGTTACACAAATACAACCAATGATTAAAATTCCTAGCTGAGTATACTAAAAAAACAATTAAACATAAAATCCAAGATGGTTTGCTTCTTATTATAAGGTGCCGATTAAAAAATCTACCTCTTTCATATTTTTCAACTAACCTTTTGAGCTCTCTTTGAATATGTTAATTTTTAGGCGAAAACGTAGTGTATCCTCTCCTAAATCTTTGCAATTCATAATATTTTGTGTAGGATGATTGCGTCTTACAATGGAGGGATTTAGTATGTATAATGTAATGATCGCAGGTGCGGGGAAGATTGGTAGTTTAATTGCCTGTTTATTAATGGAGAGCGGTTCTTATCAGATCCACTTGGTGGATGTAGATTTTAATGGAGCCGATGTAAAGCGGTTGCTAACTACTTTACCTAAAATGAAAACAATCGCCTTAGATGTCACAGATCAACAATCCACTCAAACTTATATGGAAAAACACGGTATTATAGCCGTTATTTCAAGTCTTCCTTATTTTTTAAATACCCACGTTGCACGAGCTGCAAAAGCAGCAGGAGCGCATTATTTTGATTTAACAGAAGATACTTCAGTTACTGAGGAAATAAAAGCAATTGCTGTAGATGCAAAAACAGCTTTTGTACCTCAGTGTGGTTTGGCTCCAGGATTTATTAGCATCGCTGCGAACAGTTTAATGCAGGAATTTGAAGAATCTTATCATGTGCGATTACGTGTAGGAGCCTTACCACAAAATGCAAATAATGCACTACAATACTCATTAACTTGGTCCACTGATGGGATCATAAATGAATACGGTAATCCCTGTTATGGGATTAAATACGGTAAAGCAGTTACTTTAACTCCCTTGGAAGGTTTAGAATCTATTCAAATCGATGGTTGTGAATATGAAGCGTTTAATACTTCAGGCGGTTTGGGCAGTTTAGCCGAATTGTATGCAGGTAAAGTACAAACCATGAATTACAAAACCATGCGTTATCCTGGTCATTGTCAGAAAATGCGCTTTTTAATGAATGACTTACGTTTAAATCATGATCGATCTACTTTAAAACGCATTTTAGAAAATGCCATCCCTAAAACTTATCAGGACATTGTTATCGTCTATGTTACTGTTGAGGGATTAAAACAGGGTGAGCTTACTGAAAAAAATTATGTGAAAAAAATATATCCACAGATTATTGCAGGTCTAGAATGGTCTGCAATACAAGTCAGTACCGCTTCAGGAATTTGTGCGGTAGTTGATTTAGTATTAGGACAATCAAATGAATACTATGGGTTAGTATTACAAGAAAAATTCCAATTAGCTGCCGTATTAGAAAATCGGTTCGGTCGTTATTACGCTTAGTTTAGAATAATAATCTAATTTAATCACATAAAAGTGAATCTCTACGAATCCAAGGGGATTCACCCTAAGTTCCTAGCTCTTACCAAGAGAGGATTTTTAAGGAGTTATTTGTGGAATTATTAAAACAATTACAAATTGAAGACATCAACGCAGGTGCTTTTAGTGGTCAAGGTTGGCTCAGTGCAATTCACAAACGTACATTTGTTTCTTTTAGTCCTACTAATGGGGATAAACTTGCTGAGATATCAGCCTGTACTCTGGATGATTATGAGCAGGTAATGACTCATGCACAAAGTGCAGCTAAAGCTTGGAGAAAGGTTCCTGCGCCAAAACGCGGGGAAATAATTAGACAAATTGGTCAATTATTGCGTGAAAAAAAAGATCTGTTAGGTAGCTTAGTTTCTTTGGAAATGGGTAAATCTAAACAGGAAGGAGATGGAGAGGTTCAGGAGATGATTGATATCGCTGATTTTGCAGTGGGTCAATCACGCATGCTCTATGGAAATTCTATGCATTCGGAGCGTCCTAATCATCGCATGTATGAGCAGTGGCATCCTTACGGTATTGTTGGTGTTATTTCAGCATTTAATTTTCCAGTTGCTGTTTGGGCCTGGAATGCTTTTTTATCGGCGATTTGTGGCAATGTTACTTTATGGAAGCCTTCAGAAAAGACTCCTTTGTGTGCAATTGCCATTCAGCATCTTTGTAATCAGGTGCTGCAGAAAAATGAGTGTCCTGAAATCTTTAGTTTAATCATTCCTCAACATCAAGAAGTGATTGATGCAATGGTGAATGATAAACGTATTTCATTAATCTCATTTACGGGTTCAACTCCTGTAGGCAAACAAGTTGCTGCAAAGGTTGCTGCCAGATTAGGTAAGACTATTTTAGAGTTGGGCGGTAATAACGCAATTATTCTTGATGAGTCTGCTGACTTGCATCTAGCTATTCCTGCAGTCGTTTTTGGAGCTGTGGGTACTGCAGGACAAAGGTGTACTACCACACGACGTTTATTTGTTCCTGAATCTCATTGTGATTTTGTTATTGAGAAGTTGCGTTTCGCTTACGGACAAATAACTATTGGTGATCCTTTAGATAATCATAATTTGATGGGGCCTTTAATTGATAAACATGCGGTAGAACAATTTAAAAAAACTATTACCCGCATCAAAGAGGCTGGTGGCCAAATTATTTTTGGTGGGGAAGTGTTAAATCAATCCGGATTTTTTGTGCAACCTACTTTAGTCTCGAACGTAAAAAATAATTGGAGTGTGGTGCAAGAGGAGACTTTTGCTCCTATTTTATATGTGATGTCGTACCGTACTCTAGATGAGGCTATTGAGTTACAGAATGGCGTTCCTCAGGGTCTTTCTTCAGCACTATTCACGCAAAATTTAAATCATGCAGAACGGTTTTTAAGCGCTTGGGGCAGTGATTGTGGTATTGCCAATATTAATATTGGTACTTCGGGCGCGGAAATTGGCGGTGCATTTGGGGGAGAAAAAGAGACAGGTGGGGGACGTGAATCAGGTTCTGATTCCTGGAAGGCTTATATGCGTCGACAAACTAATACCATTAACTGGGGTAATGAATTGCCTTTAGCTCAAGGCATCCGTTTTAATTTATCCTAAAGCACCTGACTCAATTGGCAATTTAATACCTCAACCCGCAATGTGTGTGCGGGGTTCATATTTATATTTATTTGCAAGGAGGGATATATGACGCAAGAACCTTTTTTCATAAAAAAAGTTGCAGTTCTCGGTGCAGGAGTTATGGGTGCGCAAATAGCAGCACACTGTGTGAATTCAGGCATAGAAACTTTATTGTTCGATCTGTCATCTAAAGAGGGTGCTCCGAATGCCCTGGTCGATAAGGCAATCGCAAATTTAGTGAAGCTAAAACCAGCTCCTCTCGCAACTGCTCAAACAGCGACTTTATTACACGCCCGAAATTATGAGCAAAATTTAGCGGAGTTAACATCATGCAATTTAATTATTGAAGCAATCGCTGAACGTTTGGATTGGAAAGAGGATTTATATAAGCGTATTTCTCCATATCTAACTGATCGTTCTATTCTTGTAAGTAATACTTCAGGATTAAGTATTAATTCTTTATGCACTGTTTTGCCTGAAGCACACAGAACTAATTTTTGTGGTGTGCATTTTTTTAATCCGCCTCGTTACATGCATCTAGCTGAACTTATTCCTGCAAAAACTACTGATAAGAAATTAGTCGATAATCTGGAAGGCTGGTTAACCAGTTATTTAGGTAAGGGAGTTGTAAGAGCAAAGGATACACCAAATTTTATTGCAAATCGTATTGGCGTATTTTCATTACTCACCACATTACATCATGCTGCTGCTATGAAGATAGGATTGGATGAAGTTGATGCATTAACGGGTCCTTTATTAGGTAGACCTAAATCTGCAACATTCCGTACTATGGATGTCGTTGGTTTGGATACCATGCAACATGTGGTGCATACCATGCAACAGCATCTGCAAGAAGATCCTTGGCATCATAGTTTTAAATTACCTGAATGGTTAATTGGCTTAATTAAAGAGGGTCACTTAGGACAAAAATCCGGTCAGGGAATTTATAGAAAAAATGGTAAAATTATTGAAGTCTATGATGTTCAGTCTGCAACGTATCGTCCCGCAAAAACAGAAGTCAGTGATGAGTTAAAAGCGATTATGAGTAATTCAGATCCAGTGTCCCGTATGCACAATCTGATGATATCTGATAATAAACAGGCACAATTTTTAGCGGCTTGTTTCAGAGATTTATTCCATTATTGTGCTTATCATCTAGAGGAAATTGCTGATACTGTTCGCGATGTGGATTTAGCTATTCGTTGGGGTTTTGGTTGGATGCAGGGGCCTTTTGAGACGTGGCAATTAGCTGATTTGACGAAAATGACTCATTTTATTAATCATGCAATTAAAGACCAAACAGCACTTAGCTCTGCTGAATTACCAGGATGGCTGATTAAGCTCAAGGCGTTTTATACACATGAAGGTGCTTATTCGCCTCAACAAAATAAACATCAATCACGAAGTGAGTTATCAGTTTATAAACGTCAATTTTTTCCTGATCATGTAATTAAAGAAGTAGTACGTTCTACACCAGTTATTTATGAGAATGAAGGCGTGTGCTTGTGGCATTTACTGGATGATGTTGCTGTAGTTAACTTTAAAAGCAAAGCAAATACTGTCGGTCAAGCTGTTCTTGATGGACTGGAAACCGCATTAGAAACTGCAGAAAAGCAATGTCGTGGATTAATTGTGTATCAACATGATGCATCTAATTTTTGTTCAGGCGCTGATTTAAGAGGTGTTTTAAAATTAATTCAAGATAACAAAATGAAGACTTTGGAAGGGATGATTGCACAATTTCAACAAGTAGCCCTGCGCTTAAAGTACAGTTCGATCCCTACGGTAGCTGCATTAAGAGGGCGTGCTTTGGGCGGAGGTTGTGAGTTAATAATGCAGTGTGGCGCGGTAGTAGCAGCCTTCGAATCTTATCCTGGTTTAGTAGAGGCAGGAGTTGGTGTTATTCCAGCGGGTGGTGGCTGTAAAGAAATGGCTATGCGTGCTGCATCCATACCTCATGCTGAATTAATGACGGCGATACAGAGCTATTTTCAACAAATTGCAAAAGCCCAAGTAGCTGGTTCTGCCGCTGAAGCACTACTAATGGGGTATTTACGTAATTCCGATACCTATGTGATGCATGCGGATGAAGTACTTTATGCAGCCTTAGCTAAAATTAAGTTAATGCATGCTGAAAACTATCTGCCCACTTTACAAAAACATTTTAAAGTTGCTGGAATTGAAGGGCAAGCTAAGTTGCAAGCAGGTTTGGTAAATTGGTTAGAGGGTGGTTTTATTTCTCAACACGATTATTTTCTTGCTACTGAATTAGCAAAAGTGCTTTGTGGTGGAAATCTCAATCAAGGAACCGTTGTTGATGAAGCCTGGATGTTAAAATTGGAGCGTGAAGCATTTATTACCCTGGCCTCGACCCCATTAACACAAGCGCGGATTAGTCATTTATTAGAAACTGGCAAACCGTTACGTAATTAAATTTCATAGTTTGGCATAAGGAACTTTAACAAATGACTAACGTCTATATGGTTGATGTACTACGTACGCCAGTGGGTAAAGCACCTCGTGGCATTTTTAAGCATACTCTACCTGATGATTTATTAGCACATATCATTAGAGCTTTAGTAAATCGTCATCCTTTAGTTGATTGGGAAGAAATTGGCGATGTAGTAATTGGCTGCGCTATGCCAGAAGCTGAGCAGGGAATGAATGTAGCACGCATCGCTTCTTTACTTGCGGATTTGCCTCAATCTGTTCCTGCAATGACCATTAATCGTTTTTGTTCTTCTGGAGTACAAAGTATTGCAACTGCTGCGGCATCTATTCGTAGTGGCGAAATGCATTTGGCTCTTGCTGGTGGTGTTGAAAGCATGTCCATGGTGCCTTTGGGGGGTAACAAATATACTGCAAATCCTTCGATATTCAATAATGAACATATTGCCATTGCATATGGGATGGGTATTACTGCAGAAAATGTAGCGAAACAATGGAAAATTAGCAAAGAACAACAAGATGAATTCGCTGCTGAAAGCCATAAAAAGGCAATAGCCGCACAATCACGAGGAAATTTTAAAGCCGAAATCTGTCCTATAGAAATTACTATAAGACAGCCTGACTTAACTAATTTAACAACTATTGAAAAGAAAAAGCTGGTTAGTGAGGATGAAGGTCCACGCGCAGATACTTCTTATGATGTTATTTCTAAATTAAAACCGGTTTTTGATGCTCGAGGCACAGTAACTGCAGGGAATAGTTCGCAAACCAGTGATGGTGCAGGTATTGCGTTATTAGCAAGTGAAGAAGCGGTACGAAACTATAATTTAGAACCCATGGGGCGTTTATTAAGTTATGCTGTGGAGGGTGTGCCACCCGCTATTATGGGAATAGGTCCTATTAAAGCGATTCCAGTTGCATTAAAACGTGCGGGTCTTACTTTGGATCAAATAGATTGGATAGAACTTAATGAAGCTTTTGCTGCCCAGGCGTTAGCAGTAATTAAAGAGCTGGATTTGCCACGTGATAAAGTGAACCCCCTAGGTGGAGCTATTGCTTTAGGTCATCCGTTGGGAGCAACAGGAGCAATTAGAACGGCAACTTTATTACATGGTTTGCAGCGAGTTAATGGTCGATACGGTATGGTTACTATGTGCATCGGTACTGGTATGGGGGCTGCTGCTGTTTTCGAGGCGCTATGATCTTCCAGCCCGCGAGAATAGTTTCTCGCAGGTAGTTTTTTATTCTAAACGTGAAATGAAGCTTAGGCTATCTGTAATCTATAAGTTAGTTTTTATCGCGGAATATGATACGACCTTTAGATAAGTCATAGGGAGTTAACTCAACCTTAACTTTGTCGCCAGTAAGAATTCTAATGTAGTTTTTACGCATACGACCAGAAATGTGGGCAATGACGATGTGCCCATTTTCTAATTCAACCCGAAACATTGTATTAGGCAGTGTGTCTATAACAGTACCAGCCATTTCTAAATGATCTTCTTTTGCCATATATCTCTCAGTAATGTACCAAATTGATTAATAAAGTTTTCAAAAAGTGAAAACAAAAGGTTCATGCAAGTATACTGCTAAACTAAAGAAAATGACAATTAACCTGTATTAAAATTTATACTTTGAAAAAAATTGTCAGTGAATTATTTGATTATACTCTGATTGAAGCGGTCCATAGGAAACTCAATTTAATTCGGGGTTACCAATCATAAAATCTATCCATGCCCGAATTTATTGTTTTTAGGGGGTTACATTATTTGTAATCAGGGCAAACACATCTAATTTTTGAGCATAAAAAACCTCGTTTTTTGCCTACGTGCCGTTTTATGCACGGCAACCATACAATTTCTCATCAAGATTGGTTCTGGATCCCGTGCGTAAAGCACGGAAGGTAGGCATTTTGTTTTTACGTTGTACTATTAGATGCGTTTGCCCTGATTTGTAATTGCGCCAAAGAAGATCTTAATAATTTGTTAAGAATTAGCACATATAATCAGTTTATCTCGATTTTTTAGAGAATTTACATGGATAAAAATAATAATTATTACGTTTTGACACCCAAGAAAAAAACTTTTAGGGAACGGGCTGGGAATTTTATAAGAGCTTTCTTGAAACTACCTTCCAAAATTATTTCTTTACCTTTTGCACGGATGATTATATACATCATACTTAATCCGAGATCGATTCCAAAGCAATATTCTATCCATTTAGCCAAAGTAAGTGAAGATAGGAATGATGATATAATTGTTATCAATTTTAAAAGAAAATCTAAGTTTAAATGGTTTAATGATTTTCTCTTAACATTTCCTTTTATTTCTCCTAACTTGAGAAACAAGCTTCACTATGATCATGCTAGTGATAAACAACACGTTGATAATATCTTAGAAGAAGTTGATAAATTAATTAGAGGTAGATCTACGAAAAAACACTGTGAAGGACGAACTTTTGATTGGTCCCATATTCATTTTAAAGGAATGGAGTTCTTAGATGCTAAAATGCGAGGTTACATTTATGAGCAATTACATAAAAAATACGGGTCAATAACTTATAATGAAAAGCATAGTTCTCATATTGAGTTCTTTACAGTAAAAACTGTAGATAATTCAGAACTTGATTCGGTTGAAGTTATTGGGCCAAATGAAGAGTTCAAGCCTATATTTGAACGTAAATTTGTTATTACTTGTCTTGCTCGAGATCAAAATTATATTAATTGGCTTAAAGATTTGAAGTATACTGCTACTTATCTAAACGCTACAGCCATTAGTTTCAATTACAGGGAAGTAGATTTAAGCCGTCAAATGGTCTGGACTGCGCAAGATATGATTAATGACATATTAGCTCACACAGAGCGACTTATAGAACTTGGGGCTAAAGCTGAGAATATTTGTCTTGATGGGATGTGTGGAGGAGGAGCAATTGCCACACTTGCTGCAGCACAACTACATCGTCAAAATTTCAAAGTCAAACTGAATAATGAACGTTCCTTTAGATCTTTACCTCTTTTGTTTTTTGGAAGCATCGCACCAGAGATACAAACAGCAAATTGGTGGAATCCTTTAACTTATCTTCGATTTTTTATTGCAGGCTTAACTTATGTCATTACTACCCCCATCCTTTGGTTAGGGGGATGGCATGTTAACGCCGAAAAGGCATGGGATGAAATTCCTGCTCAAGATAAAATTTATTCTCTTATCCGTAATGATAAAAATCAAACGTATGATGGGATTATCAATGATTATTTTAGTTCAATAGCCTCATCGGTTGATAAGCAATTAGAGATAATAAAGAAAAAAATGCAGAATGGTAGTGCATTAACGACAAAGGAATTATCACTTCAGAGTGAATTTGGGGAACGTGAGCAGATGTATTTTAAACCTACTAACGAGATTACTTTATCAGATTGTCGTCCACATTTTATTTCTCGCAGAAAACTTATTGCGAAAGTTGGACATCACAAGTTCTGTACTAATCATGATTATTTTCTGAATAAGCTGAAAGAGAAATTTACAAAAGAAATGAAAGAAATGCTTGTAGACAATTTAAATTGTAATAAAAGGAATGAGATTGAGCCTCAAGCATTATTGGTTCCGGAAAAACCATTAATCCTTGCATGTAGTGGTGGAACAGGGCATATTTCTGCGGCAAATGGAATTATTAATGAGCTAAGACTAAAAAATCCTAATGTCGTGATTTTACAACATAAGGCAATACTTTATAAAAAGCATTTTCTTTCTTTTAGCGGACATGCGATTCGTTTTGGAGTATGGGCTGGATCTTTATCTATTCTAGGTGGAATAATTAATAAAATATTGCCTTTGTTTGGTGTTCCGTCTATGCCTAGTTATAACACTTATTGGGGGCAGATGGCCAAATTACAACGACAAGAAATAGAAGTTAAAAATGATGTAGAACAAGGACGATATCGTCCTTATGTGGATATGCTTTTGGATCTTTATCCAGAAGGTTATGAATATTCAGCATATTATAATGCTGCATATTTAAGTCTTACTGCCAAAAATATAACATTCATGTCTGCTTATCAACGATCAGTACAAGACCATAATGATCTATATGTCTTTAAAAAAATATATCATCAGCTTATAAGCGCAGCGCAAAATGCCAGTCCTTATACTCAAATTATTTCAACCCAAGCCTTATCTTTAAAATCTATATGTGATGCTGTTTTGTTTTATAATAATTCGTTCTTGCCCAACTTTAATGCAACACAGGGTACCTCTTATCCACCAATTAGTATTGCTCAGTATTTGACTGATATTCCTTCTTTAGGTTGTGCTCATTATATGGATAATTTAGAAAATTTAAGTTTAGAGCATCGCCAGTTGATCGATTTATACATCGTATATATAAGTGAGCCACTCAAAGCGGCTTATTTTGGTGCTAAGCATGGATTTAAAGGGGTTCATCATGTAGATCCCAAACAAAATCCTATGGTTCGTGCAGCTTTTAAGGAGGAAACTTTAATTGATTATATTGATAGTACTAGGTCTCAGGTCTTAACTTATAGGGATCATGCCAAAGACGAGTCTTTTGCTAAAAAAAATATAGAAATTAAAGCAGGTGAAAGGGTAGCCTCCATTTTGCTAGGTTCTTTAGCCGCTCATGCTTCTGCTGATTACATAGAGCATTTATTAGAAGATGGATATGATCATATTTTTGTTTTTGGTGGTTTAAACGAAGAGATTGCTAATCGAATAGATAAACTTATTTCTACTTACCCAAGTGAAGAGCAGGCCAAAATCAATAAGAAAATTATTTGCTTAGGTTATCAGACAGATGTTGAAATGGCTCCAATGTTCGCGCGTAGTAATTGTGTTGTCACCCGAGGTGGTGGGTTGAGCGTCATGGAGCAAATGGTCATACCGCCAATTAAAAGTAAAATAGTATTAATCCATCATGAAAATAGTGATACTGATGTTTTAACTTCTGGTTTAAGCTGGGAGGATGGTAATACGAATAGGCTTATAGATTATCTACAAGAAAAAGATGTTTTTGCTTTAAAAACTTCTCCTAAATTATGTAAAAAGGCCTTAGATTCTGCACAAAAATTCTATGCGAAGGAATTATGTGAAGTGCTTCAAAAGACGCCAATTATTGAAAAGTCCTCAAAAAACTCACCAGTTTTATTAGTCTCTAAGGGAGGATTCTATTCTAGATCAAAGTTGAAAAAGCAGTTTATGCAAAATAAATCTGACTGTAATCACATACCAGTTTTATGTAGGACTATGTAAAACATATTTGCTTTTTTTAGTATTTAGCATAGTTCTCAAATTTATGGATTGAAAGCTCCAAAGCGATCTTCTATAGTTTAAACACTTTTTAGCTTGAGTTGCAGAAAAGTTCTTTTGATTCGTATTTGTGAAGAGCTCCAAGAAATAAAAAAAATATTTTTTGATACGATGCAAAACAATGATTTTTTACGTCTTATTAAATTAGGTCATAAAAAAGTTGCATACGATCAAATAATTTTAGAAAAAGATAAGCCTGTAAAAACATTGATGTTAATTACTAAAGGACAGGTCTATATACATGATTCAATTCTTGAGTTAGGACATTATCATTTCATTGATGAAATGAGTTATTTTAGTGACGGTAATGCAAGCACCACTATACATGCTCGGGAACCTGTAGAATATATATATTGGGGCTATGCAAGTTAGAAAACCACCATTATTTATGAAGATGATAGAGGCGATGGGTAAGGATATTATGTTAAAAATATTAAACCGTAATAAACAATTTGCAGTTAAATAGTAGGCAATAATTTATGAACAGCAATCATCTCCTCTAACAATCAAAATATTCTCCTGGACATATACTCACCGTTAACGGTGGCTAGGATACAGGCTAACATTGCAGGTATTTCTAAGCACATTATTGTTAAACGAATCAATCTCATTTGGAGGAAAGAATATTATTGCAAATCCAAATCCAAATAATGCTCAGCATCCAGGGCGGCCATACACCCAAAACCTGCAGAAGTAATTGCTTGACGGTACACGTGATCAGCAACATCACCACAGGCAAATACCCCAGGAATCGAGGTACTGGTAGCCATACCTTCTAGCCCTGATTTAATGCTGATGTAACCATCATTCATTTTAAGCTGATTTACGAACAATCCCGTATTTGGAGTATGTCCAATTGCAATAAAGACACCGTCAACTGTCAATAATTCAGTCGAATTATTCTGTAAATTACGAATTCTAGCGCCTAGGACTTTTCTTTCATCACCGATGACTTCATCTAAAGTGCTGTTCCAGATTATTTTGATGTTGCCATTGCGTGTTTTTTCAAACAATTTATCTTGAAGAATTTTTTCTGCACGCAGACTGTCACGTCGATGAATCAAGGTAACTGAAGCAGCTAAATTTGATAAATACAGTGCTTCTTCAACGGCAGTGTTACCTCCGCCAATCACACAAACTGCTTTATTACGATAAAAGAAACCGTCACAAGTGGCACAGGCAGAAACACCACGGCCTTGATAAGCTGATTCTGATTCTAAACCTAAATAACGTGCTGAAGCTCCTGTAGCAATGATTAATGCATCACAAGTATATAGTTCACTGTCCCCATGAAGCGTAAATGGTGTTTGGAGTAAATCAGCTTTAACAATGTGATCAAAAATAATTTTTGTATCAAAGCGTTCCGCATGTTTTTGCATGCGTTCCATAAGTGCTGGACCATGTAGTCCTTCAATATCACCTGGCCAGTTATCTACTTCAGTTGTTGTTGTTAACTGTCCGCCTGGCTGCATACCAGTAATTAAAACAGGATTAAGATTTGCTCTTGCAGCATAAACAGCAGCAGTGTAACCTGCTGGTCCTGAACCTAATATAATTAGGCGGTGGTGATTGCTTGCACTCATCGTTTCGGACTTCCTTAATATTTTGATATTTTGTGTTAAGATGTCGGATATTACGACATAAACCAACCTATGAAAATACCTATGGCAAAACAACGAGCGGGAAGAAAGGCTGGAACCCCTAAAAAGCCCATGCCAAATTTTATTGTTAAACGGATTAGTGAAGGTAGTTTTATACTCACATTGACGGGGGCGCTGTTTGTACTTTTATCATTGATGAGTTATCAATTAAATGATCCAGGTTGGTCACATACCACAAATACGCGTTCAGCGATTATTAATTCTGGTGGGCAGGTAGGTGCTTATATCGCTGATGCACTTTATTTTACATTTGGATATCTTGCCTATTTGTTACCTATTACTATTGTCTATATGGCAGGATCTTTTTTACGTGATTTGCGAACTCTAAATGCTCTTAACAAGCATATTTTGGTAGTTCGTATTGCCGGATTCATTTTGATGATTATTGGTGGCTGCGGGTTGTTAAGTTTTGAGTCACAATTACATCAATTAGATAGCATGCATGGACCGGGTGGAATCATCGGTCAAGCAGTTGGTAGTAGCTGGTACCATCTCTTAAATGTACATGGAGCAACTTTAGTTTTATTAGCCCTGTTTTTAGTAGGCATTAGCTGGTTTACTGGGTTGTCCTGGTTTAGTGCAATTGAATTGAGTGGCTTTTATTCTTTATTTCTTGGAAATAAAGTGTACGTCGTTTTAAAAAAAGTAATTCATTTGAGTCATGCAGGTATAGCACGTTATAAAGCACATCAAGCTGCACATGTTTCTCTGCCTCAACCTACCCATGAACGGTTAAAGAACAAATTTTTTAATAAAAAAATGAAGCAAGAAAAAGAACAGGAGAAAGAAAAGAAAAGTTTGGGCATTAACAAAGTAAAACCAGAAGAGGCCAAATCTGTTTCAATAGTGGTTCCAGTTTCTTCACGAGAAACCAAAGAAATTCGAGCACCTAAACTGCATCAGCCAGGAACTTTACCCGCATTAGAATTGTTGGACAAAGGAATTCCTGGAAAACCTATGGGTGGATATACTCATCAGGAATTAGAGAATGTATCGCGGGATTTAGAGCAGCATTTGCTAGATTTTGGTATTCAAGCTGATGTGGTTGCGGTGCATCCAGGTCCGGTGGTTACTCGTTTTGAATTGCAATTAGCTGCTGGAGTTAAAGTAAGTAAACTAACTGCGCTAGCCAAAGATTTAGCTCGTTCGTTATCCGTAATTTCAGTGCGGGTTGTTGAAGTGATCCCCGGAAAAACTGTAGTGGGTTTGGAATTACCTAATCAGTCACGCCAAATAGTTCGTTTGTCTGACGTTTTATCAGCAGATGTTTATCAACAGGCACTTTCCCCAGTAACGTTAGCTTTAGGTGTTGATATTGCAGGTCATCCAGTAGTCGTTGATTTAGCTAAAATGCCACATTTATTGGTCGCTGGAACGACTGGCTCCGGTAAATCTGTAGGTATCAATGCGATGATTTTGAGTATTTTGTTTAAGGCAACGCCTGATCAGGTACGTTTAATTATGGTAGATCCGAAAATGTTGGAATTGTCTGTTTACGATGGCATTCCTCATTTATTAACTCCAGTAGTTACTGATATGAAAGAGGCGGCAAGCGCTTTACGTTGGTGTGTTGAAGAGATGGAGCGACGTTATAAATTGATGGCTTCTTTGGGTGTAAGAAATCTGGCGGGATTTAATGCCAAAGTAACGGAAGCGATTGCTAATGGTAAGCCTTTGAGTAATTCATTATGGAAGCCAATAGATTCGATGGATAAAACAGCACCATTGTTGGAACCATTACCTTATGTGGTCGTTGTAATTGATGAGCTTGCTGACATGATGATGGTTGTTGGCAAGAAAGTAGAACAATTAATAGCCCGTATTGCTCAAAAAGCGCGTGCAGCCGGAATTCACATGATTCTCGCAACCCAACGTCCTTCTGTGGATGTATTAACTGGGCTAATTAAATCAAATATTCCTACAAGAATCTCATTCCAAGTTTCATCAAAAATTGATTCTCGTACTATACTGGATCAGCAGGGTGCTGAGCAATTATTAGGGCATGGTGATATGTTGTATCTTGCTCCAGGAAGTGGTGCTCCTCTGCGCGTTCATGGCGCATTTGTTGACGATAAAGAAGTACATCGTATTGCTGATGATTGGCGTGCTCGCGGTGAACCTGATTATTTAGATGATATTTTACAAATGACAAGTGATGGGGGTGAAGGGGGATTTGATGAAGAAGGACAAACAGAAGATGAAGATCCTCTTTATGATCAAGCAGTGGAATTTGTGGTTCAAACGCGCAAAGCGAGCATTTCTGCAGTACAACGACGATTGAAAATTGGTTATAACCGTGCAGCCAGAATTGTTGAGGAAATGGAACGTACTGGAATTGTGGGTCCATTATCAGGCGGTTATAGAGATGTTTTGGTGAACTCAGTAACTGAGGATTAAATATGAAAAAAATACTACTCGCCGCACTTTTAAGTTTTTCTACAGGGGTATTTAGCGAAACGCCTGAGCAAGTATTGCAGGGTAAGCTGAATTCTATTCGTTCAATGACCGCCAGTTTTAATCAGGTGGTTAAGGCACATTCTCATGTAGTATCGCGTTCATCAGGTACCATGGCTTTGCAACGCCCCGGACGTTTTCGTTGGCAAACCAAGGATCCGATGGCACAACTAATGATCGCGGATGGTCAACGTATTTGGGTTTATGATACTGATTTAGAGCAAGTAACCGTTAAAAAGCAACAAAAAGGCTTAGGGGGCACTGCTGCTTTATTTTTAAGTGGTTATGATGATACGGTAACCCGGGATTTTACCGTTACTCAAAGTGGCTCTAGCGATAATCTGATTTTTGATTTGAAATCAAAATCAGCCAAAGCTAATTTTCAACGTATTAAGTTAATTTTTCACCAGAATTTTTTAATTGGCTTGGAATTATATGACCAATTGGGTCAAATAACTTCAGTACAGTTAGTACAGTCCAAGTTAAATCCTAAATTAGCATCTGCTTTATTTCAATTTAAACCACCTAAAGGGGTTGATGTGGTGCAGCAATGAGCGAGGCCATGAAAAAACCCTCTCCGCTGTTGGCAGAGCGTTTACGCCCCATGCATATAGATGATGTAATTGGGCAGAGACATCTGTTAGGGGAGGGCAAACCTCTGCGACTAAGTTTTATAAGCCAGAAGCTTCATTCTATGATTTTATGGGGACCTCCCGGAGTTGGTAAAACCACCATAGCCAGAATTGCAGCAGAAGCTTTTGCCTGTGAATGGATTGCACTTTCGGCAGTTTTTTCTGGAGTTAAAGACATTCGTGCAGCGATGGAGCAGGCAGAGAACAATTTAGCTCAAGGCAAACACACTATATTATTTATTGATGAAATTCATCGTTTTAACAAAGCACAACAAGATGCGTTATTACCTTATACTGAATCAGGCTTAATTACATTTATAGGCGCTACTACCGAAAATCCATCGTTTGAAGTCAATTCTGCATTACTTTCACGGGCCCAAGTTTATACATTAAAGCCATTGACTAATAAGGAATTAAAACAATTATTCGAAAAGGCTCATAAAGAAATTTTATCCGCGGTTCCATTTGATGAGGCTGCAATAGCAATCATTATTGATTATGCTGATGGTGATGCGAGAAGACTATTAAATTACATCGAACAATTACACACGGCATGCAGTGCCTTGAAGATTGCTCAGGTGGATAAAGAGTTTGTCATTAATTCATTGACCCAAAATGCAAGACGCTTTGATAAAAGTGGTGAATTTTTTTACGATAAAATTTCCGCATTGCATAAATCGGTGCGTGGTTCTGATCCTGATGCAGCATTGTATTGGCTATGTCGCATGTTGGATGGTGGGGTCGATCCTCATTATCTAGTAAGACGAATCGTGAGAATGGCTTGGGAAGATATTGGTTTAGCCGATCCTCGTGGAGTACAAATTGCTAATGATGCAGCCGCAACTTATGAGCGATTGGGGTCGCCTGAAGGGGAGTTGGCTTTGGCTCAGGCCGTTGTTTATTTATCTGTTGCTGCGAAAAGTAATGCTGGTTACGTGGCCTTTAATCAGGCAATGGCTTTTGTAAAACAGGATAAATCAAGAGAAGTGCCGATTCATTTGCGCAATGCTCCTACGCGTTTAATGAAAAAATTAGGATATGGTCAAGAATATCGTTATACTCATGATGAGCCGCATGCTTATGCAGCAGGCGAACATTATTTTCCAGAGGGAATGAACAAAACTGACTGGTATCAACCTGTTCCACGCGGTTTGGAAATTAAAATTGCTGAAAAACTTGCTTTTTTGCGAAAGCTAGATGAAGACTCACATCAGTAAGGCAAGCGTTATCTCCCACTGCGCAGGAGATAATAGTGTTCGTGCTTATTGAAAAGTAGCTTAACAATTAATTAATTCACTGATTTTAAAAGCATTTTCATTTCATAATAAAATTTGATACAGTCATTGTTATCCGTATAATCATGACACCAATATGAATTATTCAAATTACCAAACATGTGCAGTAAGACCACAAATCTCTTTCTCCGAATGGGATATTTTGTCCAGCTTGCCTACTGCTTTAGTAATCATTAATTCTCAAGGGCGTATTGTTTGGCTCAACCCTAGCGCTGAGGCAATGTTAGGTTATGGTTTGCTTGATTCATTGTGGTTAGATGTGCTTTTACGTGCTTTTACCCCACGCGCAGATGATGGGCATGAGGTTTCTTTAGCCGATGGACGGCGTGTGCACGTAGCTATTGCTACCCTTGATAGTTTACCCGGTATTTTAATTAGTTTAACTGATATTACTGCCACTCGAGACTATGAAAAAGCTAAAGAAAATGAACAGCGTTTAGTCTCTATTGGAACAATGACAGCACAATTAGCACATCAAATCAGAACACCATTGGCTTCCGCCATGTTATATGCAGATCACTTAAATAATCTTCCTGATATGGCGATGCATGTGCAGAACTGGATTTGCAGGCTGAAAGAATGTCATACCAGTATTGAACAGCAAATCCAAGATTTATTGTTGTTTGCCCGAGGTACTACTATAGAGCCAGCACGTATGGATATGGATTATTGGTGTTCACAATTAATTCAGCGAGCGCATCCCTATGTTACCTCAGGCGCTGTTTTATTTCAGGTCAATAATCAGTTACTTACCCGTGAAGGAATAATTCACGGTGAATCTTTAATTGGTGCTGTTTTAAATTTAGTAATTAACGCCATACAATCTGAAGCCACAGAAGTTTATTTAACTCTTGCATCTATGGATAATTCCGGTATACAAATATCAGTAGAGGATAATGGAAAAGGAATGTCGGAAGAAGTGAAAAATATGGCATTCTCACCTTTTTATACAACGAAAGCCAAGGGTACAGGTTTAGGTTTGGCAGTTGTTTATGCAGTAGTAAAAGCTCACGGTGGCCGAGTGGGCCTAGAGTCTATGGAGGGGGTAGGCACACAGATCCATTTGTATTTACCCTAACTCGTTGGTCAAATGATAACATTAGTATAAACAAGGGACTTTGAGATGAGTCATGTTCTAATTGTCGAGGATGATCCAGTACTAAGAGAAGCATTAGCGGAAACAATGACTATTGCCGGTCATAGCTACATCACTGCTAAAGATGGTAAGGAGGCTTTGGTTTTGCTTGAGCTGCATAGTCCAGCAATAGTGTTATCAGACATCAGAATGGATGAAATGGATGGAAATCAATTATTAGATGGCATTCAACGAAAAAGACCCGGATTACCTGTAATTTTGATGACTGCCTATGGTTCAGTTCAAGATGCAGTGGATGTCATGCGTCGCGGTGCGGTTGATTATTTACAGAAACCTTTTAGCGCTCAAGCATTAATCGAGAAAATTAATCAATTTATTAAAGTTGAATTAGATGCAGATACTGGAGAGCCAATAGCTCAGGATCCTAAAAGCCAGGCATTATTGTCTATGGCAATGAAAGTTGCTCAATCCGATGTCGGTGTGATGATTAGCGGTGAGAGTGGTACGGGTAAAGAGGTCTTAGCTCATTTCATCCACGATCATTCTTCGCGTAAAAAACAAACCTTTATTGCAATTAATTGTGCTGCGATTCCTGAACAAATGTTGGAAGCAACCTTATTTGGTTATGAAAAGGGTTCATTTACTGGGGCATATAAATCAACCCCGGGAAAATTTGAACAAGCGCAAGGCGGTACTTTACTTCTGGATGAAGTGAGTGAAATGCCTTTAAGTTTACAGGCTAAATTACTACGTGTTCTTCAGGAGAAAGAAGTAGAACGGATTGGTTCTAATAAAACGATTAGCTTGGATGTTCGTATTATCGCCACTACGAATCGACAACTTAAAGATGAAGTTCAAGCGGGGCGCTTTCGCGAAGATTTATTTTATCGTTTAAATATTTTTCCTCTACAATGGCATCCCTTAAGGGAGCGAATCAATGATATTATTCCCTTGGCTAATTATTTAATTCGTAAACATTGTCATAAGCTACCTATTGTGCCAGTAATTAGCTCTGCTGCGCAAAAATTAATGCTCGACTATTTGTGGCCTGGAAATGCACGTGAGTTAGATAATGTGATTCAGCGAGCTTTGGTTTTGCAAACACAAGGGATTATTGAGTCAGAACATTTACATTTATCAACAACGTCTACAATAGTTCTAGAAACAAATTCTGTTGCCAATAGTAAAAATCTGCAAATTCATGAATTTGAATTAATTGAAAAAACTTTGTCAGAAAATGAAGGGAATAGACAAAAAGTTGCTGCTTTACTTGGGGTTAGTGAACGAACTTTACGTTATAAACTGGCAAAAATGCGTGAAGAAGGTTATGTTGTATAGTCTGCAACAGAGAGAACAGAAAGAAAAGGGTGAGTATGCATAAAAGCAATGGTATAGTAATAAAATTAATGTGTAATTAAAGCGAATACAGTGAATAAGATATTAAAGAAATTTTGGATGATAGTCGCCATCCTAATTATTCTTATGGCTGTTTTTTCCAGCATTTTTCGTTCGTTAACCCCTTGGGCTAAACAATATAAAGGGGATATAGAGCATCATTTATCATTTCTCCTTGGGTTACCAGTAACTATTGAAACAATGGAGACCAGTTGGTATTGGTTTCAACCAGTTCTTAAATTAAAACAAGTTACTGTTATTGACGATTCAAAGAAAATTCTTCGTTTAAATAAGTTACTCGTAGGTATTAATTTATTTAAATCGGTTTGGAATTGGCAGATACAACCTGGCATTTTGTATCTTGATGAGGTGCATTTAACGCTAAGAGAAAAAGAGGGTCGTTGGAGTATTGATGGTATCAGTACCAATACTATTAATGCGGATAAAATGACCCCTGAAAACTCAAGACAGATTTTAAGCTGGTTATCACGACAAGATCGTTTAATTATTAAGCATGTTTCTGCTTATTTTTATTTTAGTGATGGAGGAATTATTCCTGTTAAAGGACTAAACCTGTCAATATTAAAT
>NZ_JBAQZB010000085.1:0-18274 GCF_049790535.1 Legionella sp. | reverse complement strand
ATGCCCTAAAAATAAGAAAATGTGTAGTGGCGTAATGATTAACTTTAAAAACAAGCGTACTGGATTGACTATCTGTAGCCAATTTTCAGTGCTGCGAATATGAGTAATACTCTTTTTAATTGACCGCGACATTTTTTGCAATATATTGGATTCATTAGGGTCATGAGTAGTCGCTTCATCCAACATCTCAAGTGACTCAGCTGTGTTTTGAATATTAAAAAAAAGTGCTGATAATCCAGTAATAACAGGATTAATAATGCCCATAATAAAATTTGGCATTTTGTTCATCCAGCTAAGTAAAGGGCGCGCACTGGTAGCGATAGTCCACCAGGTACCCGCTGTACAAATAGTAAGTGCTATAGCTAAACTAACAAGCAATATAGAACCGGTTGCCATAAGTACATTACGAACTGATAATTCTTCACTTAAATTAGTACGAATTTTTTTATACCATACATTTAAAGTATTGTTGGAGACGAGCTCTGTTACTGTATTATAAGTCAATAGACCATAGGCAGCTCCCGCGATTACTGCCATAGGAACAATAATAAAGGGCCAGAATGTAAATGGGATTACTGCAATCCAGGGGATAACACTAAATGCCTCGACGATAAGATAGGTACTGCCAAGCCCCATAAATACCGCAGCGATGGTACTGAAGCTTGCAACCAGATGAAAAATTGTACGGCGTTTTGTTAAACGTGCCTGCCATTCAGACTGCTGTTGTTCCTCTTTAGCAAGCCAAGCCCTTAATTCTTTTGTATAAGGAGACTGATTTTTTTCTGGATCGTCCTTGCCAGTAAGTAATTGAATAGCAAACCATTTCTCCATGTCTTTGAGTGTTTTTTCTATTTTACCTTTTTGCTGCTTACTTTTATTTGTCAATTTTTTATGGTTAAAGTGTGCAAGTAACTTTAATTGCTTTTCATAATCTCTTAAAAATTGTGGGCATTCTGGAACATCAGTATTTTGGGGAAATTTTTCCAGCAAATAGTCTCTGGCCTGAGAATTTTGCAAATAATTATTTTTGAATAGCTTACCCAAAGCTCCTTTGATATTCTGTAAATAAATTTCGCCTTCATAAGCGACGGATAAACCAAAAGCAGCAAATGCCAACGGTAAGATTGGGTACAGAGCATACATGCCACTAAAACTTAAAAATCCAAGAATTAAACTGGCGCCGGCGGTGAGGAGTACTAAAGAAAGATAATAAGGCATTTTTTGCGGATTTATAGGGATTTTTTTTGTTTCCATTGTAATCTATCTGCCCATTTAGTTATAAGAAAGATAACTTTATCGTAAATGAGAATGATTATCAATAGCGAAAAGGATAAAAACAGCGCACGTTTTTCCATATTTAGCTGTGGATTCACTCGTTGAATTTAGGTAAAGTGCAAAATTACATAATTTATCCCAAGTAGTTTCATTGAAACTTAACATCAATTAGGAGAGGATATGCGTTTTAATCAATGGATGACCTGTATTTCAATGAGTTTAATGTTAGTAAGTGCTCCTGTTTCTGCCACACATACGCCTATTCGTGAGCAGCTACAAGTTCCACAGTGTCTAGCAGCCAAAATCACCATGGCTCATGAAGTGCTAGCAGAAAATAAACAATTTAAGATTATTGATATTGCTGGCAGTGATGTCGATGCGCTAAGTCATCTGGCTGATCAACTACATTGTGGTCGTTTTGTAAACGTCTCTCATCGCTTAAATACCTCTTTACCTGTTACAAAACCTCATGCTGCACAACAGCTGTTGCGCAATAAACCGTTACAAGCAATGCAACAAAATAAATCTTCTTACGAAATTAAACATCAAAAAGAAGTAAATGCGGCTTTGCAAAAAGTTGTCGCTGATAATATTTGGCAAACATTATCGCATTTAACCACCTATCCTAATCGTTCTGCTATCAAAGATAGTGGTGTCGAGACGGCTCATTGGCTAGCATCTACCTTTGAGGCAATGGCAATTGCATATGCTCGTACAGATACGGCAACTTATTTTGTAAAAACAGGATCTTATACACAGCCTTCGCTGGTAACTGTTATTGGTAAAGACATCAAGGCTCCTGGGGTTGTTATTGGCGCGCATATGGATACATTGGATGGACGTATGCCAGGGGCTGGTGATGATGGTAGTGGTTCTGCAGGGCTTATGGAGATGGCGCGGGTTTTATTATCTTCTGAAACATCGTTTAAGCGACCGATATATATCATTTGGTATGCTGCTGAAGAGCGAGGGTTAGTGGGTTCCCAGCAGGTAGTAAAACATTTCAAAAATAACTCAATTTCCGTAAAAGCAGCAATTCAGTTTGATATGACGGGTTATCGTGCTGATCCTAAAGATCCAACCATGTGGGTCTATACTGATCATACAAACAAGACTTTAAACAATTATGTGGCTAAATTAATTGATACTTATATTCAGGTTCCGGTTAAGTATTCCAAATGTGGTTATGGTTGTAGCGACCATGCTTCATGGGATGACGCAGATATTCCCGTAGCATTCCCGTGTGAATCTAATTTCGAGGATCACAATCCTTACATCCATACTAGTTCCGATTCTATGGCGTTATTGAACCTAGAACATATGACAAATTTTTCTAAATTAGCACTAGCTTTTGCTATTGAATTAGCTTCTGACTAATTCTTTCTAGGTTCCCGGGCATGAAGGGGTGCTTTTAGGTACAACTTTAAAAGTAAGCGTTCCCCGCGTGTGGCTAGTCCCTTAAAATTTCTTTTTCAGGCTGAGCCAACGACGGACAATGATATTCCGCAGTTACTTTATTGTCCGTATCAATGGCTTGTAAAATCACTGGGAATTTCCATAGAAAATAAAGATGTTTTAACACAGCAGGTGTGGTTTCACCTAAGGGAGAACGATTTTGTTGGGTATATCTTAGGGTCATTGAGCGATCCCCTTGTAGATCTACCGAATAAATCTGAATATCCGGCTCAAAATAGCCTGGATTATACTGTTGTGATAAAGCTGTTCTTATTTTTTGATAACCGGACTCATTATGAATTGCATTAACATACAGCTCTGGACTGCGATCATCATCGACTAGGTGAAATAACTTTAAATTGCGTATCAATTTAGGTGATAAATATTGAGCAATAAAACTTTCATCTTTGTAATTACGCATTGCTGTATCTAGGCTAGTTAACCAATCTGTATTAGCCAGGTAAGGAAACCATGCTTTATCTTCATCGGTTGGATTTTCACAAATCCGTTTGATGTCTTGCATCATGTTATAACCCAAGCTGTAAGGATTAATACCATTAAAATAAGGGCTATTATAAGGAGGTTGCATGATGACATTAGTGTGGTTTTGTAAAATCTCCAGCATAAACTCATCAGTAACCAAGCCCTCATCATAGAGTGCGTGTAAAAGAGTATAGTGCCAAAAACACGCCCAGCCTTCATTCATTACTTTGGTTTGCCCTTGGGGGTAAAAATATTGCGCCATTTTTCTTACGATGCGGACAATTTCTCGTTGCCAAGGTTCTAAAAGGGGCGCGTTTTTTTCAATAAAATATAAGATATTTTCTTGTGATTCTTCAGGATACCGTGTGTTTCTGCCTTGGGAGACCGTATGTTTACCTTGGGGAATGGTCCGCCACAAATCGTTAACCTGAGACTGCATGTAGATTTCACGATTTTGTTGGCGAATCTTTTCTTCTTGTATGGATAAAGGTGTGGGGTGTTTATAACGGTCTACTCCATAGTTCATTAGCGCATGACAGGCATCTAGAATGGATTCAACTTCATCAATGCCATGATGTTCTTCGCAATCACTAATGTATTTTTTTGCAAATACCAAATAGTCAATCACCGCGTCTGCAGAAGTCCACATTTTAAATAAATAATTATTTTTAAAAAATGAGTTGTGACCATAGCAGGCATGGGCAATAACCAATGCTTGCATGGCCATGGTATTTTCTTCCATTAAATAAGAAATACAGGGATTAGAGTTAATCACCAATTCATAGGCCAAGCCCATTTGCCCCCGTTTATAGCTTTTTTCAACGCCAACAAAATGTTTTCCGAAAGACCAATGGTTATAGCCTATAGGCATGCCCACGGAAGCGTAGGCATCCATCATTTGTTCTGCAGAGATGACTTCAATTTGGTTTGGATAAGTTTCAAGCCTAAAATCTTTAGCAATGCGGGCGATTTCACGATCGTATTCCTGAATGAGCTCAAAGGTCCATTCAGCTCCAACAGATAGAGGCTTTTTTTTATTCATGCCGTTTTCCTTTTAAATAATTCATGAAAGACGGGATAAATATCTGCTACTGTATCAATATTTTCCATAGCAAAATTGGGATAGTGTTCTTTAATAAGCTGGTACACTTCCCATAAGCTTTGATGATGACGGGGCATGATTTCTATGTATGCAAAGTATTGTAATAATGGCATGATTTTATCGTTTAATAATTCACGACAATAAGGAGAGTCAGCATTCCAATTATCACCGTCTGAAGCTTGTGCAACGTAAATATTCCATGCTTCAGTGGGATAGCGTGCTTCAATAATGGTATTTAATAATTCCAGGGCGCTTGAAACAACAGTTCCTCCTGTTTCTCGAGAATAAAAGAATTCTCTTTCATTAACTTCTTTAGCAGAGGTATGGTGACGAATAAAGACTAATTCAATTTTCTCATAATTTTTAGTGAGGAACATATAGAGCAAAATGAAAAAACGTTTGGCTATATCTTTTTTGGGTTCGTCCATAGAACCTGAAACATCCATAATGCAAAACATTACTGCCTGTGTAGAGGGTGAGGGAATACGAATGCGGTAATTGTAACGAAGATCAATAGTATCAATAAAGGGTACAGTCTGTATTTTCTTTTTTAAATAATCAATCTGTTCTTGTAACTCAGTAATTGCATTCGTATCAGGTACTTTTTCTGCTTTTAGGTTTGCTAATTCTTCTTCTGCAGTTTTTAATTGGTGTTTATAAGGTGAAGCTAGAGCTACTCTACGGCCTGTGGCCTGTTTCATTGATCGTAATACATTAATATTATTGGGAATGCCACTGGTCGTGACTCCTCCACGTATGGTTTTGAAGGTACTTATGCGCGCGAGCTCTTTTTTAATCAAATCAGGAAGTTCTAGATCTTCAAAATACAAATCCAAAAATTCTTCTCTTGATAATTCAAAAACAAAATCTTCTTCTCCTTCCCCATGGTCACTGGCATTACTACTAGCACCATCATCCTCGCTACCAGTAGGTCTTTTAATGCGATCACCTGCAATAAAATTATCATTTCCAGGTAAAACACGCTCTACCTGTCCGCCTTTACCCTGATGAAATATGGGTTCAGAAATGTCTTTAGCGGGAATAGTAATTTGTTCTCCTTGATCAATTTCAGTAATACTGCGTTTGCCTACGGCATCGGAGACAGCTCTTTTTATTTGGCTTTTATAGCGGCGAAGAAAGCGTTGGCGATTTACTGTACTTTTCTTCCCCGTATTTTGTCGTCTATCAATCAATTGCGACATAATTTAGCTCCGTGACCTGTTTCATTGAATGATATTTTTATTGTGATTTGCGTACGCGCAAATACCATTCACAAAGCAGACGAACCTGTTTCCGTGTGTATCCTTTCTCTACCATACGCGAAATAAATTCCTCATGTTTTTTCTTATCATCTTCGGAGGCTTTGGCGTTAAAAGAAATTACAGGTAATAAATCTTCGGTATTGGTAAACATTTTTTTCTCAATTACGGATCTTAATTTTTCATAACTGTTCCATACGGGATTTTTACCTCGATTATTCGCACGGGCGCGTAAAACAAAGTTCACTACTTCATTACGAAAATCTTTAGGATTTGAAATTCCTGCAGGTTTCTCGATTTTTTCCAATTCCAAATTGAGTAAGCTTCTATCAAAAATTTCACCCGTATCAGGATCGCGATAGTCTTGATCTTGGATCCAAAAATCAGCATAAGTAATGTAGCGGTCAAAAATGTTTTGCCCATATTCAGAATAAGATTCCAAATAAGCGGTTTGAATTTCTTTGCCGATAAATTCCACATATTTCGTTGCTAAATATTCTTTAATAAAGCCTAAGTAAGATTCCTGGTGTTCTTGTGGAAATTGTTCTTGTTCAATTTGACGCTCTAATACATACATTAAATGCACGGGATTTGCAGCCACTTCACTATGATCAAAATTAAATACTTTGGATAATATTTTGAATGCAAAACGAGTAGATACTCCAGTCATTCCTTCATCAACACCCGCAAAATCTCGGTACTCTTGATATGATTTTGCTTTAGGATCAGTGTCTTTTAAGCTTTCACCATTGTAAACACGCATTTTTGAATAAATGCTTGAGTTTTGTGGTTCTTTTAATCTCGTTAAGACTGAAAATTGAGCTAACATGTCCAGAGTACCAGGGGCACAATGCGCATGTGTTAATGAACTGTTATCGATTAGCTTTTGATAAATTTTCAATTCTTCTGATACCCGCAGACAATAAGGTACTTTTACTATATTAATACGGTCGATAAACGCTTCATTATTTTTGTTGTTTCTGAAAGTTTGCCATTCTGCTTCGTTTGAGTGCGCTAAAATTAGTCCTTCAAATGGAATGGATGATAAACCTTCAGTAGCATTGTAATTACCTTCTTGGGTAGCCGTTAATAAAGGATGCAATACCTTAATCGGTGCTTTGAACATTTCTACAAATTCTAAAAGGCCACGGTTAGAGCGACATAAGCCGCCAGAGAAGCTGTAGGCATCGGGATCATCTTGTGAAAACTTTTCTAATTTACGAATGTCAATTTTTCCTACTAAGGAAGAAATATCCTGATTGTTTTCATCACCAGGTTCTGTTTTGGCAATTGCAATTTGTTTTAAACGCGAAGGTTTAACCTTAACTACTCTGAACTTATTGATATCGCCATTAAACTCATGAAGTCTTTTTACTGCCCAAGGTGACATTAAGTAGCGCAAGTATCGAGATGGGATACCAAAACGTTCCCTTAATAATTCTGCATCTTCAGTAGGATTAAATAGAGACAAGGGGGATTCAAATACAGGAGAATCTTTGATGGCATAAAACGGAATGTGTTCCATTAAGTCTTTTAATTTTTCAGCAATAGATGATTTACCACCACCCACAGGTCCTAAAAGATAAAGTACCTGTTTGGTTTCCTCTAAACCTTGAGCCGCATGTTTTAAAAAACCAACAATTTGCTCAAGCGGTTCTTCCATACCATAAAAATCTTTAAACACATTATATCGCAGGATAATTTTATTAGAAAAAATACGTGACAAAACAGGATCATGACGTGTATCAACCAGCTCTGGTTCTCCAATCGCCATTAATAAACGTTCCGCTGGGTTAGCATAAGCTGAAGGATCGTTTTTACACAATTCCAGATACTCCTCCAAGCCCATTTCTTCTTCTTTGCTATCTACAAAGCGCTTGGTATAGCCGGCCAAAAAATCTTGAGTATTCATAAGCTATCCCCTTTTACTTATCCCTGCTCGGATATAATGAGTTTTTGCATTTTGTTTATAAACGTTGTAATTCAATTCAAAGATTAATCTGAGAAGCTATCTTTCATAATATTCAGTATAGTCATCAAATTAATTAATTTGCTAAATAACTCAATAAACTTAGATATTTTTTAATAATGTAGATGAGTCTTATTTTTAAAATTTTGCTGTATGCACCTTTTATCCAGGTGTTTTTACAAAGTAATCATTGATTTATCGCCTAATAAAAATGACAATAATTCCAAATTAAGGTTTTAAGGAACAATGATGACCACTCCAGCCGCAACCATTTACTTAAAAGACTACCGGGCACCATTATTCACAGTAGAAACGGTAAATTTAAATTTTGATTTATATGATGATCATGTTTTGGTAACTAGTGAGCTCAAATTAATTCGTCATCATGAAGGTCCTTTATATTTATATGGTGATGAGTTAGAGTTAGTCAGTTTGCAGATGAATGGCAAAAACCTGGAATCTTCGGAGTATCGTGTCTCTTCTGATGCATTAATTATCGAGAATTGTTCTGATGCAACAATTTTAAACATTGTTACACGCATCTACCCTCAAAAGAACACGCATTTATCGGGACTTTATCGTACAAATCATTTGTTTTGTACTCAATGCGAAGCGGAAGGTTTTCGACGCATCACCTATTTTCCCGATCGTCCTGATGTATTAGCAATCTATACGACACGTATTACAGCTGATAAAAAGCAGTATCCTGTTTTACTATCTAATGGAAATTTAATTGATGCCGGTGATACTGTTGATGGTCGTCACTGGGTAGTCTGGCAAGACCCATTTAAAAAACCCTCCTATTTATTTGCTTTAGTAGCAGGTAGCCTGGTTTGTTTACGCGACCAATTTGTTACCTGTTCAGGTCGAGTCGTTGATTTGCATCTCTATGTGGAGTCAGGAAATGAAGATAAATGTATTCATGCACTGGAATCCTTGAAAAAATCCATGCGTTGGGATGAGGAAGTTTATGGACGAGAATACGATCTGGATATTTTTATGATCGTTGCAGTCAGCGATTTCAATATGGGCGCTATGGAAAATAAAGGATTAAATATTTTTAATTCTAAATACATCCTGGCACGTCCTGACACGGCAACTGATCAGGATTTTGCTGATATAGAGGGTGTTGTTGGTCATGAATATTTTCATAATTGGACTGGTAATCGAGTCACGTGTCGTGATTGGTTCCAATTAAGTCTAAAAGAGGGTTTAACTGTTTTTCGTGATCAAGAGTTTTCTCGTGATATGAATTCACGCGATGTAAATCGTATAATGGATGTTAAAATGCTTCGTAGCAGCCAATTCCCTGAAGATGCCGGTTCAATGGCACATCCTGTACGACCTGAATCTTATCAAGAAATAAATAATTTTTATACTGCTACTGTGTATAATAAAGGTGCCGAAGTGATTCGTATGCAACATACTTTATTGGGTAAAGAGCGCTATAGAAAGGGTATGAATTTATATTTTGCTCGTCATGATGGTCAGGCAGTGACAATTGATGATTTTGTCGCGGCAATGGAAGATGCTAATGGAATGGATTTAACTCAATTTAAACGGTGGTACAGTCAAGCAGGGACCCCAGAAGTTGTAGTGACTAGTACCTATGACAAGGGTCAATTGACTCTAACACTAAAGCAAAGTTGTCCACCAACGCCTGAATGTCGCAATAAAAAGCCATTTCATATCCCTATTCGTCTGGCGTTATTTGATTCTAAAGGTCAAAAAATGCCAATAAAGCAAGACATTTTGCAGTTAAAAAAAAGAGTGCAAACTGTTAGGTTCACTAATTTATGTGAAAAACCTGTTGTTTCCTTATTGCGGGAGTTTTCGGCACCTATTAAATTGAAACATGAACTAACAGAAGACGAGTTACTATTTTTGGTTCGTCATGAAACTGATGGTTATGCTCAATGGGACGCAGCACAACGTTTAGTGCTGAATTGGATTAACGATTGCCTGCGCCAACCTATAACTAAGTGGCAAGTTCCACACGCGCTAATTTCGGCATTGAGCCATGTGCTGCTTGATGATTCTCTGGATGCAGCGTTACGCGCTGAGTTACTGACTCCACCCAGCTTTGAAGAGGTTGCAGCGATGTTGACTTCAGTGGATGTGAGTGCAGTAGAAACGGTACGTGATTATGTTCGTGCGCAATTAGGTATGCATTTATATGAGCCAGCGCAGTCAATGTATCAAAAATTATGGTGTACAGAAGATCATAGCATGAATGGTCCTGCTTACGCTCGCAGAAAATTACGTAATGTGTGTTTATGGTTGATGATGAAGTCTAAAGAAGAGGCAACACTTGAGACCTGTCAGCAGCAATTTGTGGCAGCGCAAACCATGACAGATCAAATAGCCAGTTTTGCTTTGTTGATTAATTGCGCTAGACAAAATCTTCGTGAGCAGACCATCAAGGATTTTTATAAACAATGGTCTAAAGAAGAGTTGGTCTTGGATAAATGGTTTGCTTTACAAGCAACTAGTGAGTTACCAAACACGCTGACTCCGGTGAAAAAATTGCTGGAACATCCAGATTTCAGCATTAAAAATCCGAATAAAGTCCGTTCTTTAATTGGTGCATTTTGTATGGCTAATCCCCGTAATTTTCATGCTCCTGATGGTAGTGGTTATGTCTTCTTAGCTGAAATGTTGCTTGTTCTTGATAAGATTAATCCTCAAATTGCCGCCCGCATGGCTAATCCCTTCACTCGGTGGCAACGTTACGATAAACCCAGACAAGCATTAATGCAGCAACAACTAGAACATTTGGCAAAACAAAAATTATCACGCGATTTATGTGAAGTTGTATCAAAGAGTATGAACAATAAAAGTTAATGGATAGTTTACTTGCAATCGGTCTATTAGCGCTAAGAAAATATAAATAGGAGTTGGTAGTGTCTCTGAATTTTGCGGTTGTGGGTAATCCTATCAGCCATAGTCTATCTCCTGTAATACATCAGCTTTTTGCTGCACAAAGCAATATTCATCTAACTTATAAAAAAATTAGATCAGATGAATATTCCTTTGAACAACAAGTTATTGATTTTTTTGCGCAAAATGGCAGTGGGCTTAATATTACATCCCCCTTTAAACAACGAGCTTTTAATATGGCACAACACATAACAGAGCGGTGTAAATGGGCAAAAGCAGCAAATACCTTATGGATAAATAAAAATCGATTATATGCAGATAATACGGATGGTATTGGTTTGATTCGTGATCTGCGTCGTCATATTATTTTACAAAAAAAACGGGTATTAATTATCGGTGCCGGAGGTGTGGTGCGTGGTATTCTTTATCCTTTATTGGCAAATGATTTGGCTGAATTAGTCGTTACTAATCGTACCCGAGCGAATGCGGAATCGTTACAAAAGGATTTTCCTGCAATAAAATGCAAAAGTATTAATCAGTTAAGCACACCATTTGATTTAATAATTAATGCGACTTCAGCCAGTTTAATGGGGGAGTTTGTATCACTACCTAAAGAATGTTTATCAGCAAAGTCATTATGCTATGACCTCTCTTACAAGCAGCATGAGGCTACTTCTTTTGTTGAATATACCAGAAATTTAGGGTGTATGGCGGTTGATGGCTTAGGAATGTTGGTTGAACAGGCAGCAGAAGCTTTTTTCATTTGGCATAATGTTCTACCAGAAACAGACAAAGTATTAAAATTTTTACGTCCCTAAGGTAGGTCCTCAATTGATTTTTCGAGGTGAAAATTGCATTAATTAGATCAGTTTTCAGCGGAAAACGCTCACTAAAACCCTCTCATAGATTTTCAGATTACTATTTAAAAAAATCAACGACAGTTTTGGCATTATTCATCGTATCATGAAAGCCTAATTGCAGTAGTTCATAAGTAAATTGCCATTCAAACAGCAAAAAACTTAAGAGATCACCTGAATGTTTTTTGGCACCTAAAATATTGAGCAAATAACGAAGGAGGGCGGGTAAATTTTTAAAATGCGCTTCGGCTACTGAGGCTATATCTTGGCTTGGTCGTAAATGCAAAGTCTGAATTGGTCGCCAGGGGGAACGACGTTTTTTCCACATGGACAGCAGCATGGCAATTTCATTCATGCGATTAACCATTTCAATATCACGATCCAGATTATCTAAAAAGAGCCCATTTAACATGCTACCTAAGATATAAGCTAAGGGGATGTCCTCATGAGTATCTAAAGTTTCTTCATCCGCGAAGGTAGGCAGCGTCCGTGTACCTAAAATCATAATTTTATCCACCGCAAAACGAATGGCTCCACGAAGGGGGGCTACTAAACCAATGCTGCCATCACCATAGTGCAATCCATCCAATGGTACAGTCGGAAAAAATAAGGGTAATGCACTGGATGCTAGAACATGTTCAGCTTGGATTTCTGCTCGTTTACTACTATGACGTGGGTAATGCCAGTCAGTAAATTCAGAACTGTTGTGATCATAAAAAGAAATAGTCTGATTTGATTCATAACAATTTGTGATGATTTCTAGGGTATCTAGATGACCTTCATTTATATTTTTAGCGATTTTGGTGAAATCGATGGTGTCATTGATTAATTCTTTTAATGGCGTTGTATCGAGGAGATAGCCTGCTTGGCGCTGTTTTATGATAAATGTACTAATATTTCGTAGTACCGATTTACCTAATTCATAATTGCTGGCTTTATAAATTTGTTGGCAATGTATTTCACTCCACATCATTTCCAACTTATCAATGGCCGTAGGAAAATCATCGGCATATTCTGCAAGTATAACGGCATTAATACTGCCAACACTAACGCCACTGACCATTTCGAAAGGCAGTTTTTTGCATTGTAAAATTTGGCCGATTGCTTTTAGAACACCCGCTTGATAGGCACCTCGAGCACCACCACCTGCTAGATAAAGGGCTCTTTTACCCGTCATAGTTATTTTTATTATTTATTGTATCTCTAACAGGTACTATAGTTGAGTTTTAGTTTAATTAGCAAGGAACATCAGAATTTCTTAATATTTAATTGCTATAGTAATAGTGAATAACGTTACTTATAGGTGCTCCATGGAATTTGAACAAACTCAAATTGCAGATGATAAAAAAAATTTAGACAGCATCCTGCGACAAATTCAAGAACCGGTAACTTATACTCTAAAAAAGAAGAGTATTCGCGTTCATTTCTTAAAACGACTACCTTTTGTATCTCGTTTAATTAGGGACATGAGTCAGGTAGGTATAGGGCCGTTGAAAATACACTCATTAATCAGGTTTTTAAATAATAACACCCCCACTTCGAATGTGAGCACTAGCCAACAGTTTATTAGTCTTTATTTGCGTGTTTTAGATTTCTTAATAATTCCTATAACTTATTTTTCAGCATTTATTTTAAATGAGTCCGTGCCGTTTACTTTAAATAATAATGCCAGATGGCTTTATTCTGCAGTATTGCTTGGTCTTACACTCACCGCCATAATTGTTCCAGTCACCGCTCCCATTATAGGCTTGGTAACCGCTGGTTTTTCTTTAAGTATAAGCGTGTTTTTATTAGGGAAGGCCTTACAAACACGTTTTCAATTGGGGAGAGAGCAAAAGTCATTAAGAAGAGAAATTATCAGGGCAGAAGATGAAATGGACTCTATCCAAGACGAAGCAAAACAACTTCAATCTTATTTGGAGCAAGCGACAGATCCTGATATTTTAAAAGAACTTTATCAGCAAATTGTTCTTATTAAAGAACGTCATAAGATGCAGGAGGGTACTATTAGCACGTTAAAAGAAAAAGAATATGACTGCAATGAAAAAATAAAAAAGCTGGGTTTGCTCCATATTGTTGACAAAGGAATTGGGCTAAGTTTTGCATCACTTGCTGTAGTTGCGCTGGTTACTACTTTATTTTTACCCTATCTTGGTATGATCTTATTAACTGGAGTTTCTATAACTAGCTTTATCTATTTAACGGCTCGTTTAACAGTACCTATCTTTCATGCAGTGGGATCCTGGATTATAAATAAATTCAACAAAATTTCTAAAGCTAATGATGAGGCAGACGACACGAGTGCTTCTCAATTGACTCATGATCTTGACCTTGAACTTGATGATTCTACCAGCGTTATATTTGAGAAATTAAATACTGGTGCATTCAATAATGAAGAAAAAGCTCCTCTGAATGCTGTTGCTGATAAGAAAAATAAGGTAGAAGACAAACAAGAAAAGCGTCAATCCAATGATACTGAATTTGATGACCTTGAAAAAACTGTAAAGGATGACCTTAAAAAGGCAGGGAAAATATGACAAATCGACAAGGGTATTTCATTAAAGTTCATACAGGTTAACATGACTGCATAGTTCTAAAAGTCCATTGCAAAAAATAAAAAATTCCTTTAATTTAAAAGTTTAGCATCTAGAAAAGGAAATCTTATGCTGAGTTTACTCCGTGGGCAGCCACGTGCATTTCAAATGATTTTTCTTTTAGAGTTGTGGGAACGGTTTGGGTTTTATACTGTTCAAGGGGTATTGACGCTTTTTTTTATTCGTTACTTAGGATACAACGAACACGATTCTTACTATACCTTCGGGGCTTTTTCAGCTTTGGTTTACGGTATGGTCGTAATGGGTGGATATATAGGAGACCGGGTTCTGGGCACCAAACGTACCATTGTGCTTGGGCTTATTGTTTTAGTTACAGGTTATTTTTCTTTAGCAATTACGGATAAAGATCATGTGTTCTATGCTTTAGGATTGATTTGTGTGGGTAATGGATTATTTAAAGCCAATCCATCCAATCTGTTAGCAAAATGTTATGAGCGTCATGATCCACGCTTGCACAGTGGTTTTACCTTGTATTATATGGCGGTTAATTTAGGCAGTATCATTGCACTGTTTGTAGGGCCTGAAATTGCCAGTCGTTATGGTTATTCTTATGCTTATCTACTTAGTTCTATAGGCTTATTAATTGGTTTGGCTAATTATTGGTTACAACGCAAATATATTATTGAAATTAATAGCAATGCTGATAGTTATAAAATCTCGTTATTGCAGTGGCTTATTATCCTAGTCGGCATTTATTTATTTACTCAATGTTCTGCCTACTTGTTGCAACATGTGATGCTAGCGAAAAACTTATTGTGGGTTATAACTGGAGCTGTAGTAATTTATTACTGTTATCTGGCACAAAAAGAGAGCAAAATTGCTATGATTCGTATGTTTGTTGCGTTTGTGTTAATGGTGGAGGCTGTGATTTTCTTCACCTTATACCAACAAATGCCAACCTCTCTTAATTTGTTTGCTGTAAACAACGTTACTCCTAACTTTTTGGGGATTACCATTAATGCGCAAAGTTTTCAGGCCCTCAATCCACTCTGGATAGTACTTCTAAGTCCTGTTTTAGCTTCTTTTTATGCACGACTTAATCAACAGAAAATTTTATTTCCTATTCCTTATAAGTTTGCTTTAGGAATGGTTTTGTGCGGTTTGAGCTTTCTTTTACTTTATTTCTCTCGTTTTTTTTATAGTGCTAATGGCATGATTTCTTCCTGGTGGCTAATTGTAAGCTATTTATTCCAAAGTTTGGGTGAGTTGTTGGTCTCGGCCCTTGGTGTTGCCATGGTTGCAGAGTTAGTGCCCGTGCAAATTACTGGTTTCGTGATGGGCATTTGGTTTTTAACTTCAGCAGTAGCTGGATTTATCGGGGCTGCAGTAGCCTCCTATACGGTGCTTCCTGAATACATTAAGCCTGGTGTTGAGTCATTGATGATTTATACTAATGTATTTGCTTATATTGGTGTTGTGACCTTGAGTGTGGCTTTATTGATGTGGCTATTAGCTCCTTATTTAAGTTCTTTTATAGCGGTAAAAAAAATTGACTCATTACTCCAAAAAGAAGATTCAGAATATTTTATTTTAAATGGGAGCCTAAACGAGTGTCTTATCACTGATAATGGATCTGGGTTATAGCCTTAGCTACAACCCAGTTTTTATGAGAATAGGTTGTTATTTTTATCGATGACGGCCTCCACCAGGGAAACCGCCGCCATGACCCCAACCGCCATGACCCCAGCCACCACGGCCCCATCCAGCACGACCCCAACCACCGTGACCATACCACCCATTATGATAGTTACCCCAGCCACCACCCCAACCACTATAATAACTAATGCTTCCTGGATAATAACCTGCATTATAGTAATTATTAGGGTATGTAGTATAACAACCGCTTAAAAGAATTGTGGGTACAAATACTAGCAGCGCAATAATTATTTTCCTCATGATCGTTTCCTTGTAGTCATGTTGTATAAAAATTATAATACATGATAATTTATTTATCAAAAAATAAATTTTGTTTTAAGCCCTTTGGCTTTGAAACTGAGTAAACTATACTCATTTCGCTAATTTTTATTGTATGATGTTCCTTTTCGATGTAGTTGATGATCAGAGGAGTACGATAGTGAACATAGAAATCAGTCTGCGTTCTTACGAACTAATAAATGAATATAAGTTAAGTTGTACACATGGACTTTCTGAAAAGTTTACCTCACTTGATTTGGAGTCATTACTTGTTTTATTAAATAATCTATTGGTAAGTTCTCCCGGTGAACCAACAAAATTATCGAAAAAAATTGCATTTATTCGGATGTCTTTGGGTACAGAATTATTACATGATTTAGCTATGTCTATGATAGGTAAAGAGCCAGCAAAGAATATAGAGGATAATACATCGGGTGATAATAAACTGAAATTTATAGTTCTCTTTTTTTCAGGGAGCCTGATTGCTGCATGTGGAGCCTTTGATGGTATAGTTACTATTATGAGTACTTTTTCAGTGCCAACAGTAGTGATTTTTGCAAGTGGGTTTATTTTTTCCTTCTTTTCTGTTGTTGCCTTTTGCTGTTTGGATTTGGTTAAATTAGCTTCCATCCTAGGTGTCAAATTAAATGATGCTCATAAAGTATTAAATCTTTATTCGTGTCAATTAGAAGCAGTTAAACTCATTAGAAAAAAAATAGCGCATGACGATTTTTCACATTTTTCTATTAATAAACTAAACCAATTAGTGCTGATAATTAACATGTTACAAAAACGTTTTACTCAATTAAATGAAGCCAACATTCAATTTGATCAGGTATTTAATAGTATACAAATGCAAATTGCTAAATGGGTGGTTTTTGGTGTTTCAGGAGCAATGATCTCTGTGGGAGGTTTTTGTTCTGGACAGACTGTTTCTCTTTTTGTTTTAGGTATTTTTACGCCAACAGTTACTGCTGTTTCCTTGCCCGTGATCGTTTTTAGTTTAGTAGTTGGATTAGCTGCCTTAAGTCTTTATTGGGGTATTGAATATCCAGAATTAAAAACATATATTAGTGGTTGGCTTGGTTTGAACGAAGAGAAAATAGCTACCTTATGTGATAAAACTTTATTGGATAAAGAAGAAGAAAAACTTGCTTCTTTACAAAAACAAATAGAAGGTGTGGTTCAATTAAAGGATTTACTTTCTAAGCGGGAGCAAACGGCTCAGGCTAGTGAGAAGCAAGCAGACAACACGGTATTGGAAGTTTCCAATAAACCTGCAGTGACTAAACTTGGCGAAACTATTCATTCATTTATGGGACCAAAGCCTACTAGAGGGGCTATTAGAGACGCATCAAGAGACGAGACTACAGCACGTCTGATTTAGTAGAAAAATTAATAGGCGAGCTCATCGATGTAGCCTTGTCAAAAATCCGTTTGTATGGATTTTTTAGCTCAACAAGTCCCTTATAATGAAGAATCAAATGTCAACAGACCTTAGCATAGTTAAGCTGTGTTACTAAATATTTAAGATAGCTTTAACAAAAGGAATGGTGATTTTTCGTTGTGCTGCAAGCGAAGCATCATCCAGGCGATTAAGTAGTTGGTGTAAATCATGCATATTACGCGAACAACGATTCAGTAGAAACTGACCTACGCTTCCGGGTAAATCAAATCCACGTTTTAATGCATGTAATTTTAAGGTATTAATTTTATCTTCATCACTTAACTCCATTAATTGAATTACTAGTCCCCAACTTAATCGAGAACATAAATCAGCTAATTTAATCGGTAACATTGTTGGAGGTTGATTCCCTGAGATTATTAAAAGACTTTGCTCTGTGTCTTTAATTTTATTATATAAATGAAATAAAGCTTCCTCCCAAGCTGAATCCTGAGCAATAACATTGATATCATCAATACAAATCAGGTCTTGATCTTCCAATCCTTCAATTGTTTGTGGACCCCATTCTTTAAGAAGATTGAGCGGAAGATAAATTGCTGATTGGGTTGTATTAATCGATTGGCAAGAAGCTTGTAATAAATGTGATTTACCACAGCCTTTAGAACCCCAAAGATAGAGTAATCTGTCTTCTTTAAGTGTCAGCATATGATTTAATTGCTGTTGCAACAATGCATTACTGCCCCAGTGAAAATCGGCCAAAGTTGCTTCATTATTTAATTTTATGGCTAATGCCAATTGCTTGTTCATTGCAATAATTCTTTTTTAGGCCAGGCTTTCCTGCTCCAGGTCCAAATATAATCAACATAAGTGATGGTGGTAGTCAGCGTAGTTAAGAAAATTAGAGTATCAAGTACGTAGTTGGGAAATTGGAAATATGCTAATTCAAACAAGCATGAAGTGACTAAAGTCAATTGTAAGGCGGTATTAATTTTGCTTAATGGGGTGGGTTTAAAATCAAGTTTACGGCGAATAAAGTGATACCAGGCCAGTACACACATAG
>NZ_JBAQZB010000084.1:0-9521 GCF_049790535.1 Legionella sp. | reverse complement strand
CTTAAAAAAACAACTTATTTTTTCTAATGAACAACTCTTTCTTGCCTCCATTCTCTTGGTACAGATGATCATTCAAACACAATTGGAGCAAGGGATATATGAGTAAATTCGTGTGGATCGTTCAGGGCTAGATGCCTCCGTTAATAAGGTTTCAAACACCGAAATTGAAAAGCCTGCAGAACTGTCTTCAGGTTGTAATGCACGTAGCAATTCACTTAAATAAGCCGCAGTCCAGGATCCATCGGGGTTCTTAGCTACTATTTTTTCCAGGGTCGTTAATAAGGGTTCGATTTCATTAATATAGGTTTTATTTAACTGCAAGCGTTTGAAAAATTCAATTAATGGTTTTAAAGGCTCATCATCTTTTTCCGCTTCAGAAATAGCAATATGATTAAGCAGCAAGTGTCGTAAGCGGTCTACATGCTGTTCAAAAAACTGTTCTAAGCCTAAAGCTTGCAAGTCGTCATTATTTACTAAGCGGTAATCACCAGAAATTGAGCTTTTGAAGATCAACCCCTCATCATTTTTCAAACTGTGCATCAACTGGGTACGAATTTCATTGATATCCAAAGGATGAGCATCCATTTTGGCAATACACTCAAGTATCTTCGTCCACAGAGCCTCACGTAAAGCAGCATCAGCAGGCAATGAATTCATATTTAAGGAAGTTAATTGGGTTATCAAAAAAGTGAGTTCATTATGCGTAATTTGCTTTAATTTTTGCGTACTGCGATAAAAAACATCGAGTTTCGTGCTAGAAACACCAAATACGGTGGCTAAAAGCAAACCTTGCTCTAAATGTGGGTGTTGCGCAGGAGTTTGTGGCGCTAAAAACAAAGCAAAAATACGGGCTAAATGCGCCTCAGAATCTGCCATCTCATAAACCAATTTATAAGCATCTAAAAAAGCAACATTTTTGGGGTACTTGTTTAATACTTGGTTCAATTGGGCTTTATGACCTTGTAAAGACTCAAATATGGCCAAAGGATAACGGCGATAACTTTGGTTTTGGGTGTAGAAAAAATTATGGAAATATCGGGCAATCTGTGTAACAAATACTGGATCCTTAGCGTCGAAAAATGCATAAAAATCTGTAGTATCTTTCCAATCAGTGTGCAGAGCCCAAACCAGCATCTCTTTGGATAAGCCTTTATCTTTGAAATTTTTATAATCTTGGGGCTTAATATGTCCTTTGGAACCAAGAGCACGCAAAGTAAATAAGGGCTCTTGCCAAATAGGCGTAAATAAATTTTCTAGAGGAGCCTTGTATGTTGGAGCACCCTCTTTAAATCCTTCCAGCTGCAAAGTAGGATCCACTAAGACAAAACCATCATGGCAGACTGCATAAGGCACGTCACCTTCAGTTAAATCTAGACTCGCTATACCAGAAATAAATTCCTTGCGTAATTCTTGATTCGGAATTTTTTCCAATGACTTTAAAATTCGCTCAAAACAAGGAAAGAGATTTTGTCCTTTAGGTTTTATGCTGCGTAATAGCTCAGCAGTAAATTTCTTCTCCAAGCCCATTTCTTTAATATGATTGTAAAAATAGCTAAATCCTTTCCATAATAAAGTAATATCTTCCCATTCTACTGCTGCCATATGCAATTCAAGGAAGGTTTCAAATAACTGAGATTCATCAGGATCCGCGGCCAATTCCGTAATCATTTGCTCTAAAGAACTTAAGCCTTTTTCTTGCAGTAAAGGATTAAAAGTATCACAACGCTTGAGGTAATTTTCAATAAAGGCATGTACAAAATCAGTACCTAAACGATTACGCATGGTTAAAATTACGTTAGCAAATCGCTTTAGCCCATCACTCCCATAACGAGAATATATTTGACCTAAGCCTTTAGCATAATCTATATCGGGATGATCTGCACAGATTTTTGCCACCTCAGGGGCATCAGGTAATAGCAAACCAAGTACCACACGCTGCTCAAGCTTAACTGACTTACTGTGGTGTTGCAGATCTTTTAACTCCTTTAAAAAATTTGCCCTATATGCGGTATAAAATAATTCCCAATTATTCTTAATCCACAGCGCATTGTCGCGATAGAAGGTTTTATTTTCAAAAGATAAAAGAGAATATTCAACCAATCTAAATTGATCATAGCGATCATTTTTTTCATCAGCCGATAACTCAGGCTGCATTTGCGCTAATAAACGGACAAAATTAAAGTCATCGCCATCTAAATCAAACTGTTGGTAATTACCAAGCACTCGTTCTACTTTAGGGATGGCATTGGTCAAATGCATGGTCAGCGGATCATGGTCAGTAGTGTAGCCTAAGGTTGATTTATAAGCTAAAACCAATTCACCTGAAGCAATACGCTGCGTGTAAAATCCGCGGGGCAAATTCTCAACATTTAAACCACCAGATAATTGACGATGAAACTTCAATAACATTTTTGCTGCATAAGGCGTCATTTTGTGAATGGTTTTGGGGGCTAAAACTTTCGGATTAGCATTGACCCAAGTATGGAAAAACTTTTGCAGCGTCGTACCACCAGATAAGAGTGCTTTACTGGTATCGATAGGGGATTCTAGATTCAGGTTTAAATAGTACTCGTTCAACTCATGATCAATATTGGTATAATCAATTAATACAGAGGGCAAAACATCACTATAAGCCGTTCCTTTTTCCATCTCATTATCAAGACAACGACTACGTTCCTGCTTAATTTGCTGCTGCTGTTGCATCTGTAACGACAAGCCACCTGCACGGGCAAGAGACAATTTTTTGTCCTCATCTTCCCAAATTTTATTCGCAGCTTCATTAAATTTACTGACTAGCGCTTTGCTGGCTTGCGTTTTACCTTGAGCCGCTTCACCGGCCACAGGTTTAGGAGGCAAATCATCTTCATGTATATGCGCTGCATGCGCAAAAGTAGGGTTTTCGTATAATTTTTCGGCTTGCTTTTGGCGAGCGCGTTTAATTAAAATATTATTCAGCTCACCGTATAAGCGAATGGTGTTAGCAAGACTTGGATCATCGAGAGGTTTTTCTAATTCAGGTATGTGAATAGGGCAAACCCACTCAAGATCGCCTTTAGCTTGCAAAATTGCTTCAGCAAGAAATGACTTCAATGCGTGTTTACTTTGTTCCGAAACCAAACAATCCATTAAACTGAGTTTATCAAATATTTCTTGCCTATTTAATTCAGTAAATAAGGTAATTAATTCGCGATTCACTCCGGGGACAAAAGAAAACTGAAATTGTTTAAAGGGGAAGTATTTTTTTTTCTGTAGGTGGATAATTAAAACTTCGGTGTATTGTTCAATATTTGCAGCAGCACACCCTGCATAAAATACCGGTGGTCTGTCCATATTTTGCAACAAAATATTAAACACAGGCTTTAAGTCACTTTCTTGTTCTTGCAAATAAGCCAAAAGAGGAATTAAACCATGAACTCCCATTTCGCGCACACAGCGTTTAAACTCATTAACTTCACTAATGTCCTTCAGTAAATCTGGCGAAGTTTGTAAATAAGCAACCCAATATTCAGCCGCAACCACCCAAAACTCATCCAGCATAGGCGGCAAATAGTCATTAAGAGATAACCATCGGTTACGGGCAAAAATATGTTGTAAGTTATTATTAATTTGCACTAACGATGCATTTTTTTGGGGATTTTGAAAATCACAAACATAGGGATTCATTTCCATTAAATAACAAACTAATGCTTGTTCGTCATTGTTTAACTGAAATTGATCGGGTAAATTAATAATTAACTTTTTTTCACGAGCGCAAGCACGAAATGTGTTAAGCACCAAAGTGTTGGCAAAGATTTCTGCAGATTGGGAGCCAGAGCTAGTGCGTTGTTTTAAACTACTGTTATCGAAACCATAAGCTGCTTTTTTTCCATGTCCTTTGATTTTATAAGTCGATGAAATCTCATTAGAATTAACCAGCTCATTAGTTACATTTAGAGTCACAGTTGATTTTTTTGAGTCAATGAGCAACGCTTTTGAAGGGGTATCAGCCAAAGCCCCACCCAAGCCCAAATAATAAGAACGCATTTGCATGTACTGATTATCCTTTGCATCTCCAATCTGCTTATTAAAATCTAATAAGGCAAATTTATGTGTGTCTTTATCCCATTGTAAGGTACGCTCTTTGAAAAATTGCCAATTCCAATTTAAGCTACCAGAAGGATGTCGGCTTTCGGTAAACCAAACCCATTCAATTAAAAGCGAAAAATAATCTGCTGAATCTGATAATCCGGCTCCGCCAAAAATTTGGATGTAGTGAGCCACCGCATGAATACCCGAAGACATAGACAAAGCAGAGGTTCCGCCTTCTAAAATCGCTTTTTGCGGCCCGTAAATCTCGGCTAAAGCTTTTTTATCTTCTTCTAAAATGGGCGACTCACTGTAAAGATGTGGCTCACCGTGTTTGTAATACAACAAAATCCATTGGGGTAAGCCTTTTTTGTCCCCTGCCGCACTACGAATATATAAAGGCTTATTTTTAAAGCTATTCGCATTTAAATAAGGTAAATGGCGCAATTCTAGAACTTGGAGCTTATCGCCCTGATTGCTGCCTCTGGCCGCAGTACGCGCCATATCCACAGTAGTAAAAGCGTATTCTTTTAAAACTTCATTTTTGCTTAAATCTGCTCCTAGCGTATTTGCTTGAAATTTTTCCCACAGGCCTATTTCTTTATTACCTCTGCCTGGGCTAGATAGATTAGCACGATACCAGTCGCTTTCATTCATACGCTGGGCTAAATAAGGAAATAGTTGGGCTTTGATTTCTTCTTCGGTGTAATCAGCGCCACTATTTTCAATGCATGACTCAAAAAAATTCACATAAGCAGTACCATTTAGCCATTGGCCGCTGTCAGCAAGCCCTTCAATCTCTTTAAGATTGAAAAAATGATCCCCATACTTTTCAAGCACACTTAAGATATAACCAATATTCTCATGACTTTGGTATTTACGAGCAAGCGCAGGGAATTTCACTTCGTATGGATGTGGCATATTATTACTCACTATTAAATTATATATTCCATATTAGCAAATAAAAGCTCTGATCACTATTTTATCTACCTGTTTTTTTAAAAAACACTATTATAAGAAATAATTCAGATTGAAAGTTAAAACGGAGCCCAAATTTTTGATGCATATGAAATTAATTAGAACGGCGAAAAATCAATGATTTTGCTCGATAATTATGTTGATGAGACTGTTTTAGAGCACTTATCTAAATCTGAACCACAAGTTAAAGTTTATATACTGACCAAAACGATCAGCAAACATTTGAAATTAGACATTGAAAAGTATAATGCGGAATATAAAAGAATAGAGGTGTTTCAATTTGATTTATCTCATGATCGGTTTTTAATTATCAATGAATCTGAGATATACCACATTGGGGCGTCCTTAAAAGATTTAGCCAAAAATCCAGAAAGCACGCAATGTTTCTAAAATTATAAACTCAAAACTTGTCGCAAACCATCATCAAGAAAGTTTAAATCCTTATCAGAAAGTGTACTGATGAAGCCCTTTAGTCTACTTTTATCAACCCATATGGCCGTTACTTGCTTATTAAGAGAAGAAACTAAAATTGTTATTGTAGGCCTGGCTTTTGCTGAGGTGGAAAGAGGAGTATGCCGCGCCTTATTATTGGCGTTGCTCCTACGAGCACACACAAGGACGTTGTTTATTGATGGCTGATCCGGTTGTTGGATTAATAAATATCACCACGTTTCATCAGCTAATCCATCTTGAAGAGTTACATCCCAATCTTTCATCTCCTGATTTAATTCATGATCTTGCTCAACAGCAGCAGCACATTCATAAAGTGCTTTTTCACGTCTTTTTATTTCTTTCTCTATTAATTGCACAATAACTTTACTGCGTTGCTTTTGTGGAATAGAGGCTCGCATTCGTGAAGCAATTTTATCAGGCATTGAAATAAGAACTTTACTCAAGTTGCCAATAATAATCTAATTGATTATTTTCAATAGGTTGCAGTCTTTTACTGTAAGGAACAAGGCATTATGATAATGTAATAAACTTATTTTGGCGCATGTGTTAATTTCGGTATACAGCTACATTTATTGAATTTAATGCAGAAAATACAGCAATTAATGATTTGGATTGTTTTTCATGATGCTTTCAATTATTAAATTTTTTCATGTAATCTGTGGCGTATCGTTTTTTGGCATTACTATCGCAACTTTTTTTTATATTACTCAAAGTATCAATAAACACGATCAAGCTCTAATCGATTATTCAATAAGGGCAAGCTATTTTGGGGATGCCATTATTTTATTGTGCATTTTCATTCAAATTACAACCTCTATACCACTTGTCACTTCAGGACACTTCCCTTTAGAAGTTCCATGGATTTTTATTGCTTACCATGCTTTCGGGTTTCTAATAATATTATGGTTACTCACCCTATTGATTAAAAAATTTTATTTTTCTAGAAAGGTTATAGCCCTTTATTCCTTAAAAAGTTTTTATTCTCTGAATATTGCTATGATTTTAATTTTTATTATTATCATTCATGATGCTGTAACACAAAGCACAGGGTTGGAATTTTTATTTAGGAAATAAAAGATGCGTATTTTGATAACAGGTGCGAATGGTTTTATTGCACAGGAAATAATTGCTCGGCTGGTAACAGCTGGTCATGAGATTATTGCTTGTGTACATGACAAGCTTCTAGAAAATATTCCACACACTCGCGTTTTTAAAGCTGACTTTACTAAAGCAATCATGCCTGAATTTTGGTCGCAACAATTAAAAGATGTTGATGCAGTAATTAATTGTGTCGGTGTATTTCAAACAACTAAAGAAAAAACCATGTGGAACATTCATTATGAGGCACCAAAAGCGCTATTTGAAGCTTGTGTAAAACAAGGGATAAAAAAAATTATTCAAATTTCAGCGCTTGGGATTGATAAAGTTAATGTGCCTTATGCAACGAGTAAATTAGCTATTGATCACTATTTACAATCCTTAGATATTGACTCAACAATTATTCGCCCAGGTCTAGTCTATGGTAAAGGAACTTATGGTGGTTCATCTTTATTTCGTGGACTTGCCGGCCTTCCTTATATTCTTCCTATACCGAGCCATTCTGAACAACTGCAACAACCCATTCATATGGATGACTTAACGCTCATAGTTGAGAAAGCATTGACTCTTCCTGGCAGGAAAATACTTTGTGCCGTAGGAGAAGAAAGAATTTCCATAAAAAATCTTCTAATTAAAATACGAACTTGGCTCGGTTTTAAAAAAGCCTGGCCATTTGTTGTACCAGATATATTTATTCAGTTAGGAGCCAAAATAGGAAATTATATACCTAATTCGCCCATGAGTGAGACGGGTATTAAAATGATGTCGGTTAATAACATAGCTAGTGAGGTGGAAATAAAAAACCTAGAAAATAGTACTCATATAAAGCCAAGAAGTTTCACTAGTGGTCTTAATGGCATGGTAAGCAGCGTGCAGGATCGTTGGCATGCAAGATTATATTTTTTAAGACCTTTGTTACGTATTAGCATAGCATTTATATGGATATTTTCAGGGATAGTCAGTCTATTACCAACTTCGTCTTCGTTAAGTTTTGATTTAATGACACAAGCAAAAATCCCGCTTACATTTCAGCCTTTAGCTTTGTATTCATTGAGTATGATAGATATTTTATTAGGTATAGCTACCTTATTTAATTATCGATTATTGGCTATAGGTTTCCTGCAATGTATTTTTATTTTGTTGTATACGGTGATAATTTCTTTTTCTCTTACTATTTATTGGCTAAATCCTTTTGCGCCAATCGCAAAAAATATTCCTTTATTTGTAGCAATACTGATTATGATGGCCTTAGAGAGTAAACGATAATGTTGTATGCATGGATTAAAATACTCCATATCATCAGTGCTTCAGTTCTATTTGGTACTGGATTGGGAACCGCTTTTTACATGTTTTATGTTAATCAACAAAAAAACGTGGCGCTCATTGCCAAGACAACTTCAACAGTTGTGATGGCCGATTGGCTTTTCACTGCAACATCCGGTGCAACCCAAGCTATTACTGGATTTATTTTGGTTTATTTAAAAGGATATTCATTATTAAGTTTATGGGTATTAGGGTCTATATTAGGTTACGTTATTGCAGGCATTTTTTGGCTGCCTGTAGTCTGGTTACAGATGCGATGTCGTGATTTAGCATTCGCGGCATCCGTAAACAAAACCCCTTTATCCGCAGAGTATCAACGTTATTTTAGAATATGGTATTTATTGGGTATCCCGGCTTTCATCGCTTTAATAGGCGTTTTTTATTTAATGGCTAATAAGCCAGAACATTTATTTTTTTAGGAAAATCATTCCTAAAAACAAGGCCATCTAGAGAGAACAAAACAGATTGAATCCAAAGTGGATTCTTTTCCCTTGATTACTATCCCCTGTCCAGCGAAATTCTGCTACAGCAACTTTTTTTGCCTCATAATAAATGTTTTCATCAATTCTTATTGGGATTCCCATAATTCACCTACATTAGTATTATATTGCTACAAAAGAGCCACCCCAGCATCCTAAAGTAGCAATAGTTTAATGCGAAGTTCATGGCACTCATTGCCGAGCTGAACCATGGACGCGACTCTGGCTGCTTTCTTGCGATTTACCTGGAACAAGATTAGTTTATTAAAGCTGGGCTTTGGCGTTTTCCACTGACACCATTGAATACATCTCAGATGAGGTAGTTATACAACTTGACCGGCAGCCCAGCCCGATGACCACGCCCATTGAAAATTATAACCACCTAACCAACCGGTTACATCCAATGCTTCACCGATGAAATAAAGTCCTGGGACTTCGTTTACTTCCATCGTTTTGGAAGAAACAGCGTTACAATCTACACCACCAAGTGTAACTTCGGCTGTTCGATAGCCTTCTGTACCGTTAGGTTTCACTAGCCATGAATTAATTTGTTTGGCTACAGTGTTTAAATCATGATTTGATAAATTAGCCAGTTTTTTTTCTGCTAGTTCTGAGGTAATGAAAATTTCTATAACCCGTTTGGGTAAATAATTGGCCAATATCGAGTTTAATTGCTTTTGTGGTTTGTTTATTCGGGCGGATTTTAAAGTTGAAAGAAGATTAATTTCGGGAAGTAAATTAATGCAAATTGTTTCTCCAGGCTTCCAAAAAGAAGATAATTGTAAAATAGCCGGTCCACTTAAGCCGCGATGAGTAAATAAAATATGTTCACGAAATTCGATTTGTTCATTGCTGGCAATACTGTCAATGCCAATGCCTGAAAGCAGGGAACTTTTTTCTTTTTCCTGCACATCCAGGGTTAAAGGCACAAGCCCTGCGCGCGTGGGCCAAACCTTAATGCCAAATTGTTCTGCTACTTTATATGCAAAAGGACTAGCCCCTGAGAGTTCCACACGAATTTTTATCTTAACGCATTGAAAAAAGGGATAAAAAAATTGAATGTGCATGGTGATTATGATCAAATAGTGTTTCCAGACATTAAGAGATCGACACCATGCACCAGAT
>NZ_JBAQZB010000083.1:0-10617 GCF_049790535.1 Legionella sp. | reverse complement strand
GTGCCATATACTCCATAAAAACAGCGACCGTTTTTGTAGCGTCAAATTCTTTTTCTTGGATAGCCAACCACAAATCGAATGCATCACGTCCTTTCTTACGCTCATATAAAGCACGCAATTTAGTCGCCAATAGTTCTTCAAGTTGAAAAGTGCTCACCTTTGTTTCTTGAGAAAACCAAGGTGACTGAACAGAAAACGGTACTTTGAGACGATCTAAAACAGCGAAACTTTCGTGAATGTTGATTTCAATTTTAATTTTTTGCTTGATTGACACTGAAACCTCTGGAGAAAAATAAAAGAGTAATTTAAAGCTTTGTCCGGTTTGTCGCGTTTTTGGTTGTCCCAACCATGGTTCTAGGCAATCACGTAACACATCAATGATTTCTTTAATACCCCCTTTTGCAGTCCTCACCAAGTCGATATCCTCACTGTAACGTGCAGCAGGCGAGAAAAATAATTTGTGCAATGCCGTGCCACCACGAAATGCGAGTTGTTCAGATAAAAAAGGATTAGAAAAAATCTCAACAATCGTTCGTGATAAAATTAAATCCTGTTCTACTTGCATGTCATCAGGCCAAGGTGCCAATTGTCGCCATTGTGTAATATAGGCCATAGGAATCATTCATCAATCTCCAAACTTGTGTTTACAATCACATGCCACTTTTTATTCCTCTCAATAGGCTCGTAGGGCGCGTACGATACTAGACGTACCCAATGCAATGTTTTGCCTTCAAGCGCATTAAATAACGCATTAGCCGGTGTTTCTTGACCAAAATAATCAAGCAACCATCCCAATCGCTGTAGACCAAATAATTTCATATGATATTGTGTCAGGGCAGCTAATTTTTTTTCATCGAATAATTCGATTAAATCAGAAAATATCGTCGCCACGTTATTCATTCCAGCAGCATGCTCTGGGTTACTCACAAGATCAAATGCCAGTAATTCTGGACTGGCAACCTGGATCGTTCCGGCCAACGTATTAAATTGTCTTGTGAGGTGGGTATCGATTTGCTTTTTACCTATAAATTCAATATGAACACGACCACAATGAATGGATGGGCGATTTTTGAGGGTGACGACCTGAAATCGCTGAGGCTTTTGATGTGCAGCGCCATAATATTGAGCGGCGCTCAAGAACCCTACGTAATAAGGCAATCCCCAATAGCGCATCAAATCTGAAATAAACATTTCTGCGGGCAGGCAACCATAAGCTTGATATTCAGGGGGAATGATTAAGTAAAAGCCTCTAGCAGGGCTTGCAAGCCATTTGTCTTTTTTCAGGCGATGCAACGCATTAAGACAAGAGATTTTTTTCAAACCAAGCGCATTTTCCGCTTCTGATACAGTGAAAGAAAAACGGCCTTGTGCTCGTAGCTCATTAATAAAATTAAGTGCTTTCATCAGAAATCCTGTGTTTATACTCTTATAATATATCATATTTCGTTATATTACACGACTATTAACACAGATATCGTTTATTCGACAGGTAATTCAGATTTATTATTGAACGTGTTATATGCCTCATTGCACCATCTATAAAATGTAGGACTAGTCCAATCACGACCATCAATAAGGTAATTTTTATAAGGTTGAAATGACCCTAATAACTGTGGAAATTCGTTAACCATTCTATTTGCTACTACCTGACATAATTGCGAAGCAGAACTGTATACGTTTTTGTTTATCTCTTCCAAACAAAGAGTCTGGACTTGGGTTCTTAATGGTTTATAACGCTGGTATGAATTTGCCCCACCTTTACGCTTTTCACTGGTATAACGATCATCTTCAAACAGCATATCTTCAAATTGTATAAAATCTAAATTATCCTCGGGCAACTCGAATAATTCCTCAGCCTTTTCTTGGCTTCTGTTAGTGACATCAATCTCAAAAATTTTGCATATCGGGTTTTCAATGATCTTAACTTCTCTGAGTTGATTGGCTTGCACATCCTCAAAATTCATAATTAAACAAACATGTTTTTCATTATTTAAATGACGATATTTTTCTAATATAGCCGTATAACCTTTAACAAGGCTGGGATTATTCGCATGTTTAATATGAAGCACGATATGAAGCACGAAACGATTATTTTTGGAGATACTGAATTCGAGATTGAGCTGTTTTTCATCTCGCAAGAGATTAATGTTGATATTGCTATTCTGTGAAGTTAACCATGTATTACAAACGGTAAAAAATAGCATTTGCGAATAATAAACCCGAACATGCCTATATTCTGAATGATGCTTTGCCCAGAATGTCCGCCAAACGTCTTTATTTTCTATGAGATCCTTGAAGTGATGAATAATAGATGTGATAGCAAGCGTTAATGAATCAAGGCTATCAGGACACGCCCTCGTTTCCTTTGATAATTCAAGGTTAATGAAATGCTGGCTGTTCTCAAGCCATTTATACAAGCCTTCATAGTCTTTTTCTAAGTCATAATGTTCAAAACTATAATCTTTTAATGCTTTAAGCGTTTCAATAAACAATAGTTTATTGGTCTTAAGCTCTTTGAGTAACGCTTCTTTTCTGGCTGCTTTCGTAGTTTCAAGCCAGATGTAGCCTATATCGCGATTAACAACGTGTCGTAGTCTTTCATTATGCTCTGCCAACTCATAAACCACGGAATCAATCCTGTCTGCAACGGGAAGATTCGATAAAATATCTTTTGGAAGCAATTTAATCGGTTGTTTGGAAAATGGATTTTGCAGTAAGCTATAGCGATTATTATGCTTTGTAGTATGGACAATATCGCCTGTAATACCAACCTTAGCCATAATATCCACAGTATAACGACAGATATCCTCATCAATAATATTCTGCACCATATCACTGATCCGATCGCCTGCAATACCTTCTTCAAGTAGAGGCAACAATAAGAATATCTCCGGATCGCCTTGCGCCAAATCGACGATTTCTTTCGCACTTTGAAAGATTTTATCGTTAAATTCGATACCTGAACCTCTACCTTCGGTATTACCAGAACTGTAGCCAATACAGGTGGATTGATATTCAGGAAAATTCACCATTTTTTGAGCAATTCGCCAACATTTATCTCCCGTCTGAGTAGATTTTTTTAGCAAAAGAAGAAGACCCACAAAAAACGATTTATAGGTTTGATGCGAGTTTTTGATGATTTCACTTGCGCTATTTTTTAATAACAAAGGCTCAACAAAAACCTTCGTATCAAAATTCAATATTGGATCAAACACTCCCAATTCATTGAGTATCGCTTTATCAATATTAAAATAGTCTGAAAAGTGTATTGGTTCTTTAGAATTCATTACGTTCTTAGTTGCTATGAGTGCCATTTTTTCGTGGTCGATCATACTGCAAGCATATTTCATCATCAATGTATAATTTCGACACCATGATTGTGCTGCAATGGATAAACTTATCAACTATGATTTATCAAAATGGGCTCAGAATAACAATGTCTTTTGCATTACGATATCCATATTTTTCCCATTAACGGTTATGAGATACACTACTGGAATTAATCTGAGGATGAGCTGGTTCAAACACGATGTCTCTCAACGCAGCAATCTTCCCCAACTCACCTTGATATAAAGCAGGTTTGCAAGACTCAGGGATAGGCATATCATTTTTTAAAAAATTGATCAACGCACGTACAGCAGTAATTTTTTCTTTTTTCGAAAAACCAAAATTCATGATCGTAAAAAAACCAAAAAATGATAGCTTAGTCTTATAATCAGCGTCCAATGTTCGTTTATAAAGATATGATTCCGCTTCATTCAATTGGATTTGTTTGAGTAGCGCTTTAACATCTTTGCTACGATCATCATAAAACTCATTCCAATCACCAGCGCTAGCACCAGCCCGTGATTGGGCTTGGAGACGAGATTCCTCAGTGTTTTGAATCTCTGTTTTCACAAAATCTAACACCGTAGATTCTGTATATTTCGAACTGTATAAACAGATACCTAACTCGACCATGTATCTTTCAATCGCATCCAGATCTGCAGAATTTGTTATCTTACCGGTAAGTTTTGCTTGCCCAATTGCATCTATTATATTCGGCACTCCAGACACAATCTTTTGCTCATACTTATAATTAGTGTTGCAAAATCCAATTTCGATCTGGTCGTTTTTATGAATAAATATAATTTCTTTTGAATCAATAATTCTTTTTTGAGTTTCAGCATCTGGATCAGATGATAAGATTTTTACAGAGCGTTCTTCTACATATTGTGGATTTATTTTAATTTCAAATTCGCGAATGCGTTTAGCAGGATTATATGCATAATGAGATGGATTATTTATTCCCGTTTGTATAGTAGCTCTAAGGTTTTGTTTCCAATTCACCCCCAGTGACAGCAATAAAACAGCCAATGGCTTTTTATCCATAATCATAAAAAATTGCAATGGAGTAAAGGAACTTAGAATGGTCTCTGTGTATTCATAAGTACTAAAAGTGCTATCATTCGCTCGGTAAAAACTACCATTAAAGTGAGTATCAGCCTGAACAACCACTTTAACCTCGTGCTCATACACTTTATTCAAGCATGCCATTCGGTTAGGACTTCTACCAATACATTCAATTATGGGAAACAACCACGCTTCTGTAGTCATTGGCAAAAAGCGATAGTCATGCTCAGTATAGTGTACTCGCTTTTCAGCCAAATCTGTAAAATAGGCGTCAAACATTGATTGAATAGTAGTCAATTGTTGTTCCGTAAACACTATTCCGTATTTAAGCATAAGGCGAAGATGTGCTTGCCCCTTTTCAGACTTTAAATACTCCGTGGTGAACTCAACACCTTTTAACCAAGCATGAAAAGCGGAGGTGTTTCTTTTTAGCAGTGCTTGACTCAATAAAGCGTCTCTATCAATACAAGTAATCCATGATGATTGTAATATTTGCTCTACAGAAATCAGCTCTGCATTAAGAAGTATTATCAATGATTCAGGAGAAAGTTTTTCAATAGTCTTTTGGGAGAGGTTTTCTAGACTCTTCATCAAATTATATTTTGTTTGCAGAAGTTGAATAATTTCTTGGAAGTTTTTTTTCGATAAAAATGAATTCAGTTCGCTTGCATTTTGGAACAATGGATCTGTTACATGCTGCATTAAGCCTGCATCAGCCATTTTTTGTAACTTTATTTCAGAATAGTTAAATGTTAATACTCTATTTATTAATGAGTTATGGTTATAGTTCTGATCAGATTCGAGCAGTAGATGCTTAAATTTGTCATATATCCTATTAAAGGTGGATAGACCTACCTCACTCAGTGCTGTATCAAGAACACTGACAGCAATATAACCATTTTTAGGTATGTAATTTAACTCATTAATTAAAAACCAAAAAGTATCTGACGCTTTCTCATCTTCTTCCAATATTAGTACACATATTGATAATGAATATGCAATCGAAGAAGCGTGAAATCCTTCTATGCCATAAATTCCAAATAAGATCTGTAAGCAGTCTTTTCGATTAGCATTAAATGCAAAAGAAAAAACATCATAGCTATCCTTGGATTTTGATAGAGCTTCTTCAGCAGATCCCAGGCTAATGAGCCATTGAAAAAAAGGACTAGAACCTCCCTTATCTAACACAAAATGAAACAAATTATGCTCATTAATTGTCAAAGGTAAATATTCAGGGTGTACACTCAGTGCATTTCGGAAAAATTGTTCATCTGCAGACGTCATTGAACCTGATTGCGCAATCTCGTTCAATTTTGTCAAATATGCTTTTTTTTCTGCTGAAACAGGTGGGGGCGTCGTATGGGTTTTTTGGGCACTGTGTTTTAAGCTAGCCTCTTTTTTAGCTACAAATGGGTTATTCTTAATACTGATGCTAGAATCAAGTTGAAATGCTAAAAACTCCACCGCATGAATTAATATTTGGAATGCCTCAGTTGAATACGCGCTATTGTTATTCTTGTCGGGATGAAAATGAAGAAATAGCTTCATTTTTGCTTTTTTAAGATCTTTTTCAGAAAAACCTTTAGGTAAATCAATCAAATTCAGAGCGCTTAGATTAAGAGATTGCCAGTTTTTAATGATTTCGCATTGTTTTTGAAAACGAGCGTCTTCTTCGTCCACTGCAACATATAAACAATTTGTTTCAGAAACATCAATGTATGGCATATTTTCGCATTTAAAAAATCAGTATGGGCAAATTATACTCTATTTTTAACTAATTGTTAATTATATTCCTATCTCAAGATAAAATAACGCTCGAAAATCAGAATCCACACCAGGATAAAATCATTAGGCTATATAATATCTTTTACTTTTTCCCTAATGAGCTGAAAAATCATTCATAATCATCTTAAACTTATTACATGTTCAGGGTGAGTGATAAAGAAAATTTGCCAAAATTTTCCACTTCCTCTCGCCTCTGCGTTCGGAATATACTTACTAAGGGGAGCCAATTAAATCAAGTAGTTATCAAAATCCCACCGAAGTTAGAAATTTTCATGTAGAAGCAATGTAGAAAAGATATCTATCTTCATGAGCTAAGGAGTAGCGGTTCGTGTGTGATGTATTTAATATTTTGGCCATTCTCTTATCTCCTTTAATTGCATTACAAGTGCAAAAAATTCTGGACAATCTTTCGGATAAAAAACGCAGAAAAGAAGATATATTTAATACTTTAATGGAAACTCGAGCTCAACCATTGTCCTTTGAGCATGTTCGCGCTTTGAATAAAATAGATGTTGCCTTCTATAAAGATAAATCTATTACGCAGAGCTGGAATAACTATCGCGATCATCTTAATTCATTCCCTAAAGATGCAGGTGAAATAGAGCAAAAAATATGGACAAATGAAATACCAGAAAAATTGGTTAAAATGCTTTTTGAAATGTCGAAATTATTAAATTATGAATTCGATGAAGTTTTATTGAAAAAAGGAGCCTATTCACCAGTAGCCCATGGATATTTGGATTCTGAGCAAGCAATAATTAGAAAAGGATTAGTTGAGTTATTTGCTTTTCGTAAACCCCTAGCAGTAAGTCTTGTTAATAACCCAGAAAAACAGCATGAAGAAGCATAATTCAAATATTGTGCTAATGATTCATAGCCTCAATGAATCATATTTGTGCATAAATGCTAGCCGCACCTGAGCTTAAAGGATTAAGATGTTAAAAAAAACAAATGAAATTAGAAACTTGACCAAACTGGGACTTGAACTTTCTTTATTTATTGGTTTTATAACTTTAAATATTTATTTTTTTAATATCCAATTTTTCCCCATAGTAGATTTATATTCTTTTGCTTATTTAGCAATAGTAGTAGCTTGCTTAGGTATATGGATTTTTATAGTAATGGTACTGCCGTTTAGTTGTGGCCCTTATCTATGGATGGAGCTGCTTAAAAAAAAGGAAATATGTGATCTTATTTTTAAAGAAGAAGCGGATGCCTTTATAAGTTCTGGAAAGAAAGATTTTATTAACTTAACAGATAAAGCACGACAAAGATTGCTCTTTTATTATGTAGGTTCAATTATTGCTGTATATCTTTCACTACTAATTATATTTGCTACGCCATCTTGGGTTCTAGGGATCTATTTTTTACTTGGCAGTACGATGAAATTCTATCTATTCAACAATAAAAATGATAAAGAAGTCTCAGAAGATAAAAAACTGAGTAACTCCAAGTATTTTTTAATTTTAAAAATTTATGGAGCTTCAATCATACCTGGAATTTGTCTGTTACTTCCAACCCTTATGCTAATAAAATTCTCGTTTATTAGAGATGAGACACTTTCATATTTTTTTATATTTACATTAATATTTTTGTCTGGAGTAGGCTTGATGCCATTAATAAAGAACTGGCGAGCAAGCTCTTGGATAATAACTGTATCGACTGTTGTGATTCTCTTTTCATTACTTTGTTTTGATGGATTTGGGGTGCTCTCCAAAAAAATTGTACGCGTCTATAAATTTGGTGCAATTGAAAATATTTCAATTGGTGTTGATGATATCGGTTGTCAAATTTTTAAGAAGAAAAATCTTAATATTGAATGCAATTCCAAAGATAAAGTATTTTCTATCAAGAATGTAAATGTGTTATGGCGCGTTGGAGAATACTATATTCAATTTGACGGACCGAATCACAGCCATGAAGAAGTAATATTATCTAGTACCCATGTATACCATCTTGACCCAATAGAGCCAACCAAAACTGAAAAAACTAATGATCACAACGAAAAGTTAACTTCCTAGAGGATAAAGCCATGCAACAATTAATCCGTCCTAAAAAACTTAATCCTGGAGATAAAATTGCAGTGATCAGTACTTCATGGGGTGGTCCTGGTACTTTTCCTTACCGTTATGAAGTAGGTAAGCAACGACTCGAATCTGTTTTCGGATTGGAAGTGGTTGAAATGCCACATGCATTAAAAGATCCTGAATGGGTCTACCGGAATCCTAAAGCCCGCGCAGAAGATTTAATGCAAGCTTTTTTAGAGCCCTCTATTAAAGGAATTTTCTCAACGATTGGCGGAGAGGATGCCATAAGGCTATTACCTTACATTAACTTTGAAATCATCCGCAAAAACCCAAAAATAGTTTTAGGTTATTCAGATAGTACTGTTTTGCATTTTATTTGTTTGAAAGCAGGTATAGCAAGCTTTTATGGTACTTCGGTAATGACAGGTTTTGCAGAAAATGTAGGTATGCATGAATATACTGTCAGTGCGATAAAACAAAGCTTTTTTTCAATAGATAAAATAGGTGCTATTTCCAGGGCAAGCCAAGGGTGGACTAAGGAATATTTAGATTGGCAAAAACCTTCCAATCAAATGATTCAAAGAAGACTTGAGCCTGAAATGAAATGGGAATTTATTGGATGTGCTGACAAAATAATTCAAGGCCGTTTATTAGGCGGCTGTGTTGAAGTATTACAGTTTATCAACGCCACCGAAATTTGGCCTTCATTAGATGTTTGGGATGGCTGTATTCTTTTCTTAGAAACTTCAGAAGAAGGTGTAGCCCCATTATTTTTAAAACGTTTCTTACGAAATTTAGCGGCCCAAGGGATACTTGCTAAAATAGGGGGTATTTTATTTAGTAAGCCAGGTGGTCAACATATTTTAGCCCCCCAATTTAAAGACTATGGAAAAGCTATTTTAGAAGTACTTGAAGAATATCAATTACCCCAAGTTTCTGTAGTAGTTAATATGGATTTTGGTCACTCTGATCCAATGTGGGTAATGCCTTATAGCTGCTTAGCGGAGATTAATCCGATAGAAGAGACGGTAAGTTTATTAGAAGGAATGGTTATTTAAGGATTCGTTACTAATCTATTTCTTAAGCCATATCTTGTTTTAATCACATATAGGAGCGTACTAAAAAAACTTGTTATCATTAAAAATATCAAAGATAAAATAATTACTTTATTGCCAAAGTTATTAAGTAAAATTCCAATGATATAAAATGCGCCGATTGATGCCAACATTGAAAATGTACTAATTAATGAATCAAAAGTCGCTCTAATATCATTGGTGATATTCTTATACAGTAATGCACTGATAATAATGGAAGGATACTTAAATAAAATAAAACAAGAAAGAAACAAGATAATAGGGATTATTTTATAGATTTCATTTCCGTTATATGAGATTAGATAGCTTGTTGCAGCAACAAAGTGGGCTCCAAGGTTAGTCTTTCCATATCTACTTTAGTGCCAATATCATCAAGCATCACGGCATACAATGAATAGAAATACGCTTTTTTTCTTCGATATTGGCCAGAATCATCTGATCTAAACAATGCAAGACTAAAATAATTATTTTCCTCAGCCATAAAGGAGAAATTACTAGACCAAGGACGAGCAAACCATTTTGTTTTTTGAACTGTATTGGGGTTTCCGGGGAAATGAACTACTAGTGGGCGTGTCTCATTTAATTGCTTACCAAAAATAGCTTGTAAAAAATCATTATTATCAACAAAATCAGTTTTATCGGTTTTGACGGTTTTAGAATGCTCTAATGCAATATCTGCCAAAATAACATTTTTATTTGGAGGCAAATTACTAGTCATGATTAACCTCCTTATTATACTCACTTGTAGAACAAACAAGAGCATGGCTTTCTAACCAATTCACAACATCCTGTTTCTGATACAAAACTCGCCCCCCTACTTTACGGTAAGGGATTCCAACTCCACGCCAACGATCAGCCTCTAATGTTTTAACACTCTTGTTTATTACAGCCGAGATTTCATCCTGCCTAAAGAAAGCTTCCTTTGGCGAAGACCAAAAGTTTTGCACGTGCTCACTGTTTGATTTCTTCGGCAAAGTACGACGTTTTTTAGAAATATTAGAAGTAGGTACGCTCATATACATCTCCTTATTTAGAAATTATGTAGTTCACGTACGAATCGTATTCTTAAGAAAAAATGCTGTAGACAGGGCTAAAATAGCCTCTTTTATAGCGAAAAATGCAATTATCAGAAAAAGGAAATCAATTTGATTCCAATTAACCCAATCCATTCATATAAACATCATAAATTGTTTTTTTTAAAAGCCTATTTTCATCATTCAGGACTGCTCTCATCATTTTTATGAATTTTTGTAAGTCACTGCGATCTGTAATATCAAAAATGTAATCGATAATTTCCAAGGCAACATCAGCTGCTAAGG
>NZ_JBAQZB010000082.1:0-11868 GCF_049790535.1 Legionella sp. | reverse complement strand
GGTATTGCTTGCTGAAAGTAAACAGTTGAACAAAACTCTGGATGCTCATTGGACTTTGATATTGATTCATGGGATCTTACACTTACTAGGCTATGATCATATCAACGATGATGATGCAGCGATGATGCAGGCAGTTGAAATTAAATTATTGGCTGAATTAGGTTATAGTAATCCTTATGACGCAGAGGGTAATCAACTTGAATAAAGAGGAAGAAGGCGGTTCCTGGTTTTCTCGTTTGAAGCATTTTTTACAGGCGGAACCACAGAATCAAAAAGAACTTGTTAGTTTGTTGAGAGATGCGCAGATTCGCTCTCTTATAAACTCAGAAACACTAGCAATGATAGAAGGTACCCTACTATTTTCCAAAATGCGTGTTCGCGACATCATGTTACCTAAAAACCAGATGGTTTGCATTAAACAGGATGAAGAACTTAATCACATTATTAAAACGGTAACCCACACTGGACATTCCAGATTTCCTGTAACTGACGAAAATGGAGATGAAGTTGTAGGAATATTGCATGCCAAAGATCTATTGCGTTACCAACCCCATAATCCTAATTCTTTTGATTTACTGGATATCTGCCGCCAAGTCACTTTTGTTCCTGAAAGCAGACGTCTTGATAGCTTACTTAGCGAATTCCGTAGTAATAGAAATCATATGGCTATTGTTGTTGATGAATATGGTGAAGTTTCAGGATTTGTTACCATTGAAGACATTATCGAGCAGATAATCGGTGATATTGAAGATGAATTTGATATTGATGAAGATGCATACATTAAGGCTCATGACAACGGTCATTATATTATTAAAGCCCATATGCCAATTGATGAATTTAATGAACAACTTAATACTCATTTTAGTGATGAGACTTATGATACGATTGGTGGTATTGTAATGAACAGTTTTGGTTATTTACCTACTCGTGGGGAAACGATAACCATAGGCTCTTTAGAATTTAAAATTATCAATGCAGATGCACGAAGAATTAAACTATTAGAATGCATTGAGAAACAGTAAGGGATGATTGACATTTCGCGAATAGAAATATCAACTGTTCCTAAATGATGCTTTTAAAACAAGGTTCCTTATGAATGGAAATATTCTCGTTATAGATGACGATACCGAACTTACTGACTTATTAACACAATATTTAGAACCAGAAGGTTTTCATGCTATTTGTGTGCATGATGGTGAAACCGGCGTAAAGAAAGCATTAAACCAATCTTTTGATGCGATTATTCTTGATGTGATGCTCCCAAAACTGAATGGCTTTGAGGTTTTAAAAGCCATCAGAGAACATTTAGAAACGCCCGTTTTGATGTTAACAGCTCGTGGTGATGATATTGACCGTATTGTAGGCCTTGAAATTGGTGCTGATGATTATTTACCTAAACCCTGCAATCCTCGAGAATTAGTTGCGCGTGTACGTGCAATTTTACGACGTACCCAAAAAGCTCCTGCGTCAAAACCAGTAATTAAACAACATAATATAATAGTGGATTGTTCTAAACGTCACGTAACTCTAGATGGAAATTATCTTGAATTAACTAATGCTGAATTTAACATCCTGGAAATGTTAATTAAATCACCAGGACAAGCTTTTTCCAAAGAAGAACTTACTGAATATGCTTTAGGACGAAAATATACGGCCTACGATCGCAGTATTGATGTACACATTAGCAACTTAAGAAATAAATTGGGAGATAATCTTCAAGGTGAACCTATAGTCAAAACAGTAAGAGGCTTTGGATATCTATTTAATGCGTAGTTTATACTGGAAAATTTTTATTTCGTTTTGGCTGGCAACGATTTTTATTATTTTTACTACAGCCTGGATTATCAGCCACATTGCACAAAAATCATCCCTTCCTGCCCAAGAACAACTGTTCATGGACAGTTATGCCAATGCAGCAGTAGCAACCTTTGAATCTGGCGAACACACGGCCCTAATGAAATGGCTAAATAAAATTGGTATTTCTCGTCATATGACTTTGTATTTATTATCGAGTACTGGCGAGATCATTAGTACTGAAATACCTCCCGAAAATGTAAAAAAAGTCGCGGAAAATCTTCTTAAGGATCAGTTAAGTGAAGGTATATTAAAATCAGATAAACTGATCGTAAGTCATGAAATTCTGTCGACCTCAGGAAAATTTTACCGACTTGCGGCAATAAGTGAGAAGCCTATTTCTCATTTTGTAGGTATCCCTTGGGCTGGTTTAGCCATTCGCCTAATTTTAGCTGCCTTCATTAGTGGTCTTATTTGTTATTTACTCTCTCTTTACCTTACACAACCATTACGCTCATTAGGAATGGCTGCGAAATCAATTGCTACCGGAAAACTCAGTACACGCGTAGGCTATTTAAGAGGGCATCATAAGGATGAAATAGCACAACTTAGCGATGAATTTGATCGTATGGCCGAACAATTAGAAAAACTAGTCAGCTCTAAGGAGCGATTATTACAGGACATATCTCACGAATTACGTTCACCACTCGCTCGTCTACAAATTGCTCTTGAGTTAGGCCGCAATAAAACCAAGCACCTTGCAGATTCTGAATTTAACCGTATGGAACTTGAATGCTCTAGATTAAACTATTTAATTAGCGAAATTTTAGACTTCGCTCGTCTGGATAAATCCACGATGGATCTACATTTAAAACAGGTCGATATTCCTGCTTTATTGCACGAAGTAATTAAAGACGCCAATTATGAATGTAAAACTGCAGTTAACAGGGTTCTTGCAGGTACGATTGCACCCTGCAATTTATTAATTGATAAACGTTTGGTTCATCGAGCAATAGAAAACGTAGTGCGTAATGCACTACATTATTCGCCTGTTAGCGAAAAAGTACTTGTTTCACTATGTAACGATGAGACTCAAGACCATATCTATATCGACATTAGCGATCACGGTCCTGGTGTTCCAAACAAACAATTGGAAAAAATATTTAGTCCATTTTATCGAGTCGATACTTCTAGAGAGAAAAAAACTGGCGGTTATGGTTTAGGATTAGCCATTGCTTTTCGTGCCATTCAATTACATGAGGGCAAGATTATTGCACAAAATAATTTGGATAAGGGTTTATTGGTACGAATTATCCTTAAAAAAAATCCCAATTATTCCTTATAATACAATGAAGATGTTTAATTTTTTAATATACCAGCCCCTAGAACATGATGTCCAATTAAGTTACAATACGCTTGATAAAGGTTAATTAGGTAGTGTATTTATCATGATTAAAGAGAAATATTGGGATGATACAGGTAATTTCTTCTCTTTTTCAGGCTTCATACTATCTAAACTTCAATACATTCCTTTTACTAAGGCCCCTATTTTTGGATATATTTCCTTAGCCTTTTATCTCATAGGGTATGCTGCATGGTGTGGTTACAATTTTCTAAGACCCGAAGATCAAAAACAAGAAAATAAATGGTATGGATTTGCAAAAATCAAAGCACAATTTCTTTTTTCATCTCTAATAGGTTTTACTGCCACTGTAGTGAGCATCGCTGCCATTTTTATACCTTTTTTATACCCCTCTGCAGCTTGGCTTTTTCTTCTTGCTAATATATTTTGGGCTATAGGCGAATATCATAAATTAAAAACACCTCCGAACAATGATGAAAACTATTTTTCTTATATTCTAACAACGACTGTTATAAGTTTGGTTACAGCAATAACGGCTACCCTTAGCTTTGTATTTCCTATTGCTGCACTACCGATTTTCATTTTTTCCCTTTTAATCTATATTAGTCTTGGAGCACTTGCATTGGAGTTTTTGTTAAACTCTAAGTTTGATGATCCCAAGCCAGTACAATACTCAGAAAGTTATTTTAAAATGAACAATAAATTAGGTCCTGATCCTACTTGTGCTTCTAAAAATAATAATGTGCCAGTTTTTTCTCATGGAAAAAATTTTTTTGAAGTACCTGATATTAAAGAATTAAACAATGATATTAAAACACTTTCAGCGCAACCATCATCAAATAAATGCTGATCCTAATGGTCATCGACCCCGTTCTACACTATAATCTGTTCGCATATCGCTAGTTTGAGCGAACTATTAACAGCTCCTATCTTTTCAATTTTTATTATTTAACCAAGAGATTTAAATGGATCCAATAATTGCGAACATGATTTCCAGAGCATATAAAACGCTCGAATACTCTTATGCCCCTTATTCTAAATTTACTGTAGCTTGCTGTATTCAAACAGATAAAGATAATTTATATACTGGCATTAACGTTGAGAATTGTTCTTACAGCTTAACCTTGTGCGCTGAAACTTCAGCAATTGCAGCGATGGTCAGCTCAGGCGAGCAGCACATCAAAAGTATGGTGATACTGGCCGGATCGAATGCATTATGTTCTCCCTGCGGGGGTTGCAGACAAAGAATTAATGAATTTTCAAGTCCTGATACCCTAATACATTTATGTAATAAAGATTCGGTATTCCGCAGCATCACAATTAATGAACTACTGCCACTAGCTTTTAATTTTGATTTTAAACCTAAATAGGATAATTTCTATGACGAATACTGCAGTACCGCGAAGCGACGCCCATTTAGCAGCTGACTTTATTAAAAAATTATATCCCTTATTTAAACCAACTGTAGCCGTAGTCTTAGGTTCAGGATTAGGTCAGTTTGCAGATGAGTTACAAGACTCCGTACACATCAGTTATGAAAAACTTCCAGGCTTTCCTAAAATTACAGTACAAGGACATAGTGATAATTTAATTCTTGGTTACTTGAATGGAGTTGGGGTCATTTGTTTGCAAGGTAGAGCACATACTTATGAGGGTTTGGAAAATTATGCAACCGTTAAAACTTATGTACGAACAGTAAGGCTCTTAGGTTGTAATTATTTCATCGCTACCAATGCTTCGGGCTCACTAAGAGAAGATATAGGTCCAGGTGAATTAATGTTAATTTCTGATCATATTAATTTACAACCCAGTAATCCTCTTATTGGTATTAATGATGAGGAATTTGGCCCTAGATTTTACCCAATAGATAATGCTTATGACAAAACAATGCGTCGTGATTTATTATCTATTGCTGCTAAACACTCAATTAAACTGGAAGAAGGAGTTTATATTTCAGTACTGGGTCCTCATTATGAAACGGCTGCAGAGATTAGAGCATTTAAACTCTGGGGAGCAGACGCTGTAGGGATGTCTACAGTTCCGGAAGTATTGGTAGCAAATCATTGTGGCCTGCATGTAGCAGTAATTGCTATGATTACGAATTTTGCTACAGGCCTTTCTCAAACTGCTCATAGCCATAATTCAGTTGTTACTACAGCAGAAAAAGCTGCGAAAAAACTGAACTTACTCCTTAAAGAATATATTGCGGAACTTAAATGAATTTAGAATCTTCTTTGAATGAAGTTTTGGAAATCTTGGTTAACAATCAAAGTAATAGCAGCATCACTACTGAGGAACTAATCCATACTTTGGATCTCACCTTATTGGATGAACACGTATCACTTGAATCCTTGTCTCAACTAAATCAAGATGCGTGCCGCAATCATGTTGCGGCAGTATGCGTTTATAGTAAACATTTATCAGAATTTCAGCAGTTAGATGCAATCGAATTAGCTACCGTCATTAATTTTCCTGAAGGTAATGAGAAATTAGCATGTTCTTTGCAGTCAATTGAAAGAGCAGCCCAATTAGGTGCCACTGAAATCGATTACGTACTCCCCTATCGACTGTATCTTGATGGTAAAAAACACCTTACTCTAACTCAGTGCCACACTGTAATTGAATTTTGTAAGCATTATAATCTGACTACAAAAATAATATTGGAAACCGGAGTTTTTTCTGAAATAGAATGTATTTATGAACTAAGTAAAAATCTGATTGAATTAGGTTGTAATTTTCTGAAAACATCAACTGGAAAAATAGCACAAGGCGCCTCTTTACCTGCTGTATTCACCATAATAAGTGCAATTAAAGACTCCAAAAAAAATTGTGGTCTCAAAATATCTGGTGGTATAAAAAAATCTGTGCAAGCATTTAATTATGCACAATTAGCTGAATTAATGATGGCTAAAAAAATCGACAAAAGCTGGTTTCGTATCGGTGCGACAAGTTTATTGAATGAATTGACAAAATAAGCTAAGTCAGAGCCTTTATTTCAAAGCGAGATAATGGCTCCATCTTTTGTCTTTAAAGTTACCACAAGAGAAACCTTCTGTGATGAATTCAAAGGGAAGGAACCCTATGACAGCTTGAAAAACAAAAGAAATTAAACAAAAAATCATTTAAAAGAAGTGAGTTATTTATTGGTTTCATAAATACTCCCATCAAGTCAGGCGATTTACACAAATAGATGAACCAAACTGAGGGTGTTGCGAGGTCATATAAATTTAGAGGTAATAAAGATGGAGATTTTCCTATTACTGCTTCTGATAGTACTCTTGAGGGCCTTGGCTGCAATTTTGCTGTTGATACTTTAGGCCAGCTGATATGGAGTGCATCGTGTGAGCCTAAGGCAAAGGAGCATTGGGAATCTTATGTCGAACAAAAAACTGCAAACTTGAAGAACTTATGTAGCCTCACTCAGCTTATCAACTAACATGGTGTGTAATCTTTAGGCTGAAGGGCTCCAAGCAGTCGCGTAAACAGTCGCTAGCTCATGCCAACAAATATTAATAAACTGTTGTAAAAGTTCTTGGTATTGAGTATGTTAGCGAACAGTAAGTTATTAGGTGTGAAAAAAATTTTCAAATTGAAGGCCAGGACAAATTCAATATAATGAGCCTAAAGCAAGCCACATAAACCCCCCATAATAACTACTAAGAACAAATGCTTTAAAGCATTGCGCTCGCTTACGATTACTAATTAGCTTTTGCTGGTAAAACAATACTAGAGCTGCTGCAAACCAACAAATATAAAATCCTTTGCTTGCATGAATGCTCAATGCCCAAAATAACCATAATCCATGCACTACACAAAGAAGTAAGCCGATAATTAAACGATCATAAGTTCCAAAATAAATAGCTGTAGATTTCACGCCTATTCTTAAATCATCTTCTTTATCGCTCATTGCATACATGGTATCGTACGCGACAATCCAAGAAAAATTGAGCAAAAATAATAAAGCGCATTCATCATTTAAAGTTAGGTTCGAAGCAACATAGACCATGGGAATACCCATGGAAAAAGCTAATCCTAAAACAAATTGAGGAGCATTGAGAAAACGCTTACAAAAGGGATAAAGGAAGCAAATAAATAAAGCAATACATCCAAGATAAAAGCAATCCCAAGGTAAATTAATTAATATCAATAATGACGCCAAAAGCAACATCACTAATAAGACTAACGCCTCTTTAATACTAATCTCACCAACAGTTAAGGGGCGAAGCCGCGTCCGGATCACATGCTTATCAATATCTTTGTCAGCTATATCATTAATAATACAGCCTGCAGCACGCATTAATACCGTACCCATAAAAAACAATACAAACAATTTTAGCGATGGAAACCCTTTATTTGCAAGCCATAAAGCCCAAGCTGTTGGAAACCACAATAATAAAATCCCTATAGGTTTATCAAATCGCATTAAGCGCCAATAAGCATTCCATTTCATAGGGTTATATCCCCTAACTTCGGCAACAGGATTTCTATTAAATAAAAAGATTCTTTGCGTTGAAAAGAAAACTCAGCAATTCGTACCCAAAGTATCCCTTGAATCCTATTAATGTATTTTTTTAACCAATAAAATTCAACACAATGTTTATTTATTGGGTAAGTAATTAAATTAATGCGATGCACCCTCTGATCATTAAAAATTAAATTTTTTATAGACTCATTATGTAAACGATCGAAAAAAGTGGGGGCTAAATCATAACATCGTGTTGGGATAATACTCCGAGCATACCAATAAATCACATCATGACTTTTCATTAGAATTTCTCGTTGAAAAACTAATACATCCTGAATATCAAGGACACTCTGAGACCATAAATCTATATTTATCCATTGCTGTGCAATCAACTCTAATTGGACAGCTCCCTTGGCTGAACATAATTTATCAGTTAACGATGATTGACAATTAATCCATTCTAAAAACTGTTGAGAGCATGATACTTTTAATGGAAAAATAAGCTGTGTATTAATCGTCATAAATTTATAGTTAATGAAAAAGATTCTTCAAGATTCTACAAAATTAACGTGTCAGGGACAAGCTGTATCCGGAATCTTCTTTTATTCTTCCTAATCGATTTAAGATAATCACTCTATTTTGACGAGTATCCGCATTCAATAAAGTAAAATGACCATTGCTAATAGCACGAGTCGGATTATTTGAAAAAATCACACGATTAGAAGAGCGAGCTCCGCTCCAAGTTAGCTCCCATCCTGGATGATGCCATTGCCATTGGTAAAGTAACTCACTATTATTGGTTTTTTTATTCCAGGTACTTAATTTCATTCCATGTACCCAATTTAATGAAGCATCTAAGGGTGTTAGAGAAACTGTTTTACCCAAAATAAGTGCCTGAAGTTTGGCGTATTGCACTGCAGTTCTTAGTTCATCTACCAGTACCTGTTGCTCATTTTTTCGTAATAAGTAAGAATAAGAAGCAGTACCTAAAACAGACAAACACGCGATTAGCGCTAGTATGATTAATAATTCAAGTAATGTAAATCCTTTTATTTTCATGGTAATACTAACTATTAAGAAACTAATTGCATCAGGTAATGAAGATCTTTAAATACTTTTCTTTTTTCAGCGGGATTGGCTATTAAATAATTAGGGTCAATGCTATTTACCACAAGACAATCTGTATTCACAGAAGTAACGAATTGATAGTGATCTAAACCCAAAACTAAAATCGCCAGTGGGGTTTGCTGTTCTATTTTGGCATCATAGTTGCTGAGTGGCTCATTTTCCTGAACCGGAATAATATTCAATTCATGTTCTTGCAAGTTAAGATAGGCCATCATCTGAGCCAATAGTGATTGTGCTTTAATACTCAGGTTTGAGGAAATAAAAACCTGTAGTTTCACCCCCCCCCGCAAAGATCCTTTTTTACTCTCTTCGATTTGTTTTGCCGTCGCAAGCTGCAGCAAGGATAAAGAATTAGGTCTCTTAATCCAAGCTCTAATCCCCATTTGATTCAAATAATAAAGCGTTTTATCACTGTACATAAGTAAATTTTGGTAAAAAAATCAGTATAGATCGAAATACCAATTGAGTCAGCAAACTTAAATGTTTAAAAGAGAAAAATTATTTTCATCACTTTGAAAATCCCCATAATCCTCATAATACACACCAGCAATAACCGTTTGCATTGGCTCCTCCCCTTGACTTAACGATTTTAACAGGTTTGAAGGAGATGGGGATTGATTACTATTCAAGACCCTAAGCATACGTATACTTTGTGCAAAAGATAAATTCCATCTCCCATAATATTCATCTCTAAAAATTAGTTGATTATTCTGTAGTACTTTTAACACTTCTTTAAATTCCTCATAAATTTTCTGACAGGGATTTTCCTTAAATTACTTTATTAAATTGATCACAATATGCAAAACAATATTTATTGGATTATTAATTTTTGCAAAATGCTCTAAACAAGCAAAGGATCAATCAAAAATTTTACAAACAATAAATTTTTTACTTTTTTTTATATAGAGGTAATACTTTTTAGAATTTCCAGCACAACCATGCTAGGATTAACAGATTGTGTAATTGGTCTTCCTACCACCAGGTAATCACTACCTTCACCAATTGCTTCTTGGGGCGTCATAACACGCGTCTGATCATTTTTTACATCAGTGGTTAATCGAATTCCTGGGGTGACCGTAATGAATTGGTTGCCACATTCATATTTAATTGCTTTAACCTCATGAGCTGAACTCACGACACCATCTAAACCTGAATCTTTTGCTAAGAGAGCTAATTTTTTTACATATTCAACTAGAGTAGCATTAATACCAATGGATGCTAATTCCTTTTGACTAAGGCTTGTTAAAACCGTTACTGCGATTAAAAGAGGACGGTCTGCGCCATAAGGCTCAATAGCTTGTCTAGCAGATTGCATCATCTTCTCTCCACCTGATGCATGTACATTCATCATCCATACACCTAACTCGGCAGCCGCTTTGCAAGCATTGGCAACAGTGTTAGGTATATCGTGGAATTTTAAATCCAAAAAAACTTTAAATTGTCTCTCAATTAATTGTTTTACGAAATGAACTCCCAATAGAGTAAACAACTCACTACCCACTTTTAAAGCACAACTGCTGGGATCCAGTTTATCAACTAAATTTAAAGCATCATGCTCACAATTAAAGTCCAGAGCAACAATCAATTGAGAAGACATTTAGGCCACAGCTTCTACTTTTTGCAACATTAACGCATTTTTTACCGCTTCAACGACCTTTATTTGATCGGCTTCGAGTAAATAAGGATGCATTGGTAGACTAATGACACGCTGACTGGCCTTTTCAGCATGGGGAAAATCCCCAACAGAATAACCCAAATAATTCATTGCAGCTTGTAAATGCAATGGCGCAGGATAATGAACTGCTGTAGGAATTCCAGACTCTTGCATTGACTGTTGGAACTCATCACGACAATCAACTTCAATAGTGTATTGTGCATACACACTAGTATTATAGTTATGAACAAATGGGGTTTTAACTAATGAAGAAAGCATCTGATCATAACGCTTGGCAACTTTTTGACGCATAATAATTTCATCGGGAAACAACATCATTTTTTCAATTAACACTGCAGCCTGAAGAGTATCCATACGTCCATTAATCCCAATACGGTGATGGCAATAACGTGCATTTTGACCATGTATTCGTACTTCAATCAATTTCTTAGCCAGCTCATCATCATTAGTAAAGCAAGCACCAGAATCCCCATAGCCGCCTAAGGGTTTAGAAGGAAAAAAACTGGTGCATCCAATAGTTGATAAAGCACAAGAATAGTTACCTTTGTATGTTGCACCAAAGCTTTGCGCCGCATCCTCAATCACTGCAATACCATATTTATCAGCAATTGCATTAATGGCATCATGATCGGCACATTGTCCAAACAAACCTATAGGCATAATTGCTTTGGTTTTTCTTGTAATGGCAGCTTCTAGTTGATTTGGATCTAAATTATAAGTTAAAGGATCAATATCAACAAAAACAGGCTTAGCATGACAAAGACTAATTACTTCTGAAGTAGCAAAAAAGCTAAAAGGACTAGTAATAACTTCATCCCCTGCTTGAATTTCTAATGCCATTAATGCCATCAATAAAGCATCCGTTCCACTTGAGTTAGCAATGGCATATTTTACACCAATAAAATCAGCCAATTGCTTTTCGAGCTTGGCAATTTCTGGACCCATAATATACTGACCATGATTCAATACATTCCTAATGCTGTTTAAAACATCATGCTCAATTAAAGAATATTGTGTTTTTAAATCAATAAATTGCATCATAGTCTCTTCAAAATAGTATGTATACTTATTTTACCTAAGATACTGGCTTGTCTTATCACAAAAAAAGCATCTAGAGGTAGAATAACTATAAATGTTAATTGTATCATTTACATTATCACTAATATCCGTAACTTCTCAATAAGTTGTGGCAATAATAATGCAAGTATAAACTTTCGCTACAACATAAGAACTTTATTGAAAAGTTACTAATATCCCTCCAATCCATGGACAGGCTTCATTTTTCCCCAGTTTTTACACCCGGGACAATGCCAATGTAAATGTTTACCACCAAAACCACAATGACCGCATCGATATACTGGTTTGTTATCTAAAAATTTGCTTGTTATATCATAAAGTATTTGTAGTTTGTTACGTACTTTTCCATGAGCTGATTCAAGGTGC
>NZ_JBAQZB010000081.1:0-18319 GCF_049790535.1 Legionella sp. | reverse complement strand
CATTAAAACTTAAATCCTGAATTCTAAATGATTCTATCGCACCAACCCACTCAGCTGCAACGTTAAAACGTCCATAAGATACAGTACCATAGACATCCATAGCTTGGATTTTTCGCACTGCTTCATTTCCATGCAGTAAGGAGCTGAACCCTTCAAAGGTTCCTGGATTTGCAGCCGTAATTTGCAATCCTGATGAATCAGCGATTGAACTTATATAACTTAGACCTGCTTCTCCAGTCATCCCCTCATAAATAAAGGAATAGCCCACGTTTGTTCCCCCAACGCCTGATTTACCCAAACTAGTATCACTTCTATAAATGTAGGTCGCTACAAATGGACCTGTAGATTCTTGAGATTTATAACCTAAAATAAAGGGTCGTGTTTTGATACGTGCCAAATTCAGAGTTAAGGGCGGACTAATCATTGAGCTGGCATACCGTCCAAAAGGTACGTATAATTGACCAGCAGTAAAATAAATTGGAGACCTATCCAAATTGCCTATATTCACAAATCCCAAGTTTAAACGGAATTTGGAGTTAGCGACTCGTGGTCCTACTGTTGGAGGGCTTTCATCGTAGGAAATTGATAGATAGCCTTCTACATTTTGGTTTAATGCAGCAGCAACATCTAATTCATTGGAAGCTAAAGTCAAATCAGCGCCTGTATTACCAATGTAGGTACTATTAATCATGCCTGCAGGTTCTGTTTTACCACTGAGTGCAATAATAGGTCTTTTGGGAATTGGATAACCGATGCTTTTATAGGCATCATACAATTGTCGTCGTTGTTGCATGAGACGAATATCGCGGTTAATACTGGAAATATTAACAATGTAATCTGATCCATCAAATGCTGGTCTAGCTCCTAAATAAGGAGAAGTCACAACGGGTGTGCCAGCAATGTACGTGACTACCCGATTTTCTGCGACCAAAGCTGTAGGATAGAATCCTATAGACTCTGGATGCTCATCAGGAGCATGTACCGTTAGGGTAGATGCGTGGTATTTAACCATGTTATTTTCATACTTTGCCGGCTGTTTAACTACAGAATTCACCGTTTGTTTTTTAGCAATCGGCTGTTCTTTTTTAGTTACGGGTTTTGCTTTAAAAATACTTAGTCGTTTCTCTAGTGCCATTAATTGTGATTGCAATCTCTGTGTTTGCTTTTGTAAATGTTCTATTTTACGTTGTATTTGTTGAGCCTCTTGAGCATAGAGTTGCGATGACAAACAGACTAAGGCCAATACAATTTTTTTAAATTTCATGAGGCTACTCCTGTTTATTATTTTTACTTGCTGCGGGTTGGCTGCAAAGTATATCGCGGCAATTTATTAGTGGCTAGAGTTAAATTGAAATTAAATTGAAGAGGTGATAACCAAAGTGCTTGTTGCAAGCGCATGAAAGAAAACTTTTCTTATGTAATTCAAGAAATTGTCCCCGCTTTCGCGGGAACAATACAATTTCTTAAATTAACGTCAATTATGGATAAGCGCCTTATTCAACGATGGAGGTAATTTAGTTGTTTTGATGGAGGGTTTTCGCGGTTTAATAGAGTAAGCCGCAAGCCCTCCGACAAGATTGACTAGAAAATTAAGAGGGCTACGATGGCGCGAGTGTTCAATATGGCAAATGGATTTTAGTTGTTCAATCACTGTTTCTATTAGATTTCTTTGGGCAAGGAAAAACTTTTCAAAGGCCGTTCTTATTCTTTTTTTCATATTTTTTTTGAGCTTGGTTATCAATTTTAAATTTTGTTTTTGAAGTTCTTCTTCATGTTTTTTACTGACATACCCTTTATCTCCAGCCAATAGCCCTGTGAGTCCTTTAGTGAGTTTAGATAAGACACTCAAATCACTCGCATTGCCTCTTGTAAGACAAAAACTGATTAACTCCCCTCGATGGTTAATGGCTATATGTAATTTAAAGCCAAAAAAATAACCCACCGAAGAGTAGCCTCTTTCTGCAATCCCTCTAAATACCCGATGGCCAGAAATACGTTTATTATGACAGGCGACGAGTTTTGTTGAATCAACATAATATAAATGGGTTTGGTCACCTGCTTGAGACAAAACATAAGCAGTAAGTGTTTCAAGTACTCTTCCTGTTAGAGCAACAAAACGAGGGTAGCTTACTGCTCGGGGAAAATAAGTGGATAAATCTTCTAAAATACAACTGATGTAAAAATCTTTAAATGTCCGGTAATGACTTAAATGGAATAGAACTAATATAGTAATTAACTCGCTTTCACTGAGCGCTGTAGCACGATTACGTGTCTTTTTATTGGGACTGAAAAGATATTTTTGGTTTTCTTTTTTCGAATAATTATTGCATATTCCATTCTATCCCGATCACAGATTCCAGTGATGTCGATCACGAATTCCATTTGATGTCGATCAAAGATTCCATTTTAAGCCGATCAAGAATGAGCAAAATATAGTCAGATTAAGCGACGCACGATAACCGTTTTATCCTTTTGTTTGGTACAAACAGAAGGAAAGTAGAAATGCCAACGGAGAAGCTATCGATGCGTAAAATACGAGAGGTTTTAAGGCTGCGATATGAAAGTGGCTTGAACAATAGAAAAATTGCAAGCAGCGTTGATATTAGTGCTAGTACTGTGAGCATTTATTTATCACGTGCGAAAATGTTTGATGTAACTTGGCCCTTACCTGAAACGATGAGTGATGCTGAACTTTATGCTCGCTTATTTCCACAAGAGTCTAATCCAAAGAAACTTAATCGACCTATTCCTGATTTATCATGGGTTCATCGAGAGCTAAAACGCAAAGGAGTAACATTATTGTTACTCTGGTATGAGTATCGCAGCCAATACCCTGATGGATACAGGTATAGTCGTTTTTGTGAGATGTATCGAGATTTTTCAGGCACACTCAATCCAAGCATGCGCATTACCCATCATGCCGGTGAAAAATTATTCGTGGATTATTCTGGACTAACTGTTCCGTGGATTGATAAAGAAACAGGTGTGATCAATAAGGCAGAGATTTTTGTCGCAGTGCTTGGTGCATCAAACTATACTTTTGTTGAGGCAGCAGAAAGCCAGAGCCTACGCCATTGGATAGGTGCACATATCAGGACATTCGAATTTTTTGGTGGGATCACCACATGTATTGTTCCTGACAATCTCAAGTCAGGAGTGACACAGCCTCACCTTTATGATCCAGATACAAACATCACTTATCAGGAAATGGCCAACTATTATAATGTTGCTGTTATTCCTGCCAGAGTACGCTCTCCAAAAGATAAAGCTAAAGTTGAAGTGGGTGTACAAGGTATCCAGCGCTGGATTTTGGCCCCGCTTCGGGATTGCACCTTCTTTAGTATTTCTGAGATTAATGCAGCGATTGTACCCTTATTACAAACTTATAATGAGCGTCCATTTCAACAGTTAGTCGGCTCTCGTTATTCTCAATTTCTAGAACTTGACAGACCGGCATTAAAACCATTGCCTATTCATCGTTATCAATTTGCTTATTGGAAACGTGCTAAAGCCGGTATTGATTATCATGTGACCATTGAAAAACATCATTACAGTATTCCATGGCGTTATCTTGGAGAGCTCGTTGATGTTCGAATCGGCGACCGAACGATTGAATGTTTTCTAAATAACAAACGCATTGCGCTGCATCAACGTTCATTTAAGCCAGGCCATACCACGCAGAATGAACATATGCCTAAAGCCCATCAGGATTATGTCACATGGACACCAGAACGATTACATCGATGGGCACAAAGTATTGGTCCACATACAGCCCAATTAATTAATGAGGTCATTGGGTTACATAAAATACCCCAACAAGGTTATCGCGCATGTCTTGGCATTCTTCGCCTGAGTAAAAAATATGGGAAAGAGCGTTTAGAGAACGCAGCAATTAGAGCACTTCATATTGGTGCAATTCGATATAAAAATATTGAGTCCATTTTAAAAAATGGGCTGGATAAGCAGCCGCTATCAAAGCCTGCCAGCACGAGTGCGGCTGCTGATATAACCAATCACCATGATAATGTTCGTGGTGCAAATTACTATCATTAATACACTCAAGGAGACATCGCTATGTTAACACAGCCATTGTTTGAACAGTTAAGAGAATTACATTGCCACGGTATGATTGAAGCATTGCAAGAGCAGATGCAGCAATCTGATATTCATCAGTTATCTTTTGATGAACGATTTAGTTTATTGGTGGAGCGAGAATGTATTACACGTGAAAATCGCAAGTTAATCACTCGATTACGGCAAGCCAGGCTCAAAGCCAATGCATGTATAGAGGATATTGATTACTCGGTTTCAAGGGGTATCTCAAGGGCGGTAATTAAGCAACTTGCTGATTGCTCTTGGGTTGGGCGAAAACAAAATCTACTGATTACGGGTCCTACGGGTACTGGTAAAACGTGGCTTTCCTGTGCTCTAGCTAATTCAGCATGTCGTAATCATTTTACGGCACGTTATTTACGTTTACCAAGGCTATTTCAGGCACTTGAATTAGCCAGAGGTGATGGGAGTTATCCCAAATTACTTGCTTCATTAGAAAAAATCCAGCTTCTTATTTTAGATGACTGGGGCTTGGCTCCGATGAATAATGAGCAACGCCGTGATTTACTTGAAATTATGGACGACAGACACAATCAGTCTTCAACTATTGTTACCAGCCAACTACCCATTAAACTCTGGCATGAAGCTATTGGTGATCAGACATTAGGTGATGCTATTTTGGATAGACTTATTCATAACTCTCATCGAATTGATATGAAAGGTGAGTCAATGCGAAAAAAATCAACTACAAAATTGGAAAATCTGGAGGATAAGTCATAAACTAAAAACAGCGTCGCTTTGCTCCGGTTTGATCGCCATCGAGTGGAATCTGTGATCGGCATCAAATGGAATCGTTGATCGCGATGGAATGGAATTTGTGATCGGCATCAGTGGAATACGCAATAATTATTGCAAAAATCATCAATATTACAGAAAATTTCAACGATAGGTGCTAGTAACATTTTGACTCCTTTCTACCTTGCCGGGTGAAAAAAGCCGAAATTTATCAAGCACCTTCTTTTTATTCAATATTTTCAATAACTTATTTCTTTTTATCCATAATTGACGTTAAATTAATGCCCGTATTTTTAGCCTTTTCGGGCATTAACCTGAGAATGGCTTAAGAGGATAAAAAAATGTGATGATGCTAATTATGCATTACCCACAAACTTCATACCAAAGTAGGGACCAAAAAGTCCATAATTTACTGAAGCGATGCGGGGATTTGTTGTAATTTGGAATGTTTGCGTACTCAGAGGATTAAAATAGTTAACTACCTGGTAGCCCGCATTAATATTTACAGTAGCTTGGGGAAAATTATACGCATAATTCATCCCAAGCTTCGCTTCTAGGCTCGGCACGATTGTGTTTTTCCGCGCATAGACTTGCGCTTCAATAACGTTAAAATCTGTTAGTACATAGCCTTCATGGTAACGAGTAGTTCCGTATAAGATCGAACCAGAACCATTAGCAGTTAGACTTAATCCATTCATCAAGTCGTAAGAATAATCAATACCAATAGTTGGCCCAATCCCCTTATAGTCTGTATTGTTAAATATATTAATCGGTGAACCAGCTAATTCTTCTACTATAAAATCGGTTATGTAAGTTTGCGCCATTGATTGAATATTTGCATATTGCAATCCTCCATACAAACGCATTTTATCGCTCATACCCAAATCTATATGTTGCCCTATAACTATATTGACCTGATCGAGTCTGTTATTACTATCAAAATACGCTGGAAGAAATAAAGTAAAAGCTCCTGGCAAAGGTGCTAAAATATTATTTTGTTGTGCAGTACTACTAAAATGCATCCAATTTACAGTAACATCATTCCCGGTATTGTAATGAAAAGAACCCATTAACCGATAACCCCAGTTCCAATCATTTTTTACATCGTTAATACTAGAGCTTACTCCAAATGAAGCCGGATTAAATTTCAATTGATAACCTTTATCAGCACCATAAATGGATCTTAAATAAAGCGCTTCAGCTCCTAAATCCCAAAGTCTTGCCTCACAAGGTACTGTAACATCTCCTGGTGTACAAACAGGCCCCATAGAACCAGCAGTTACTAAACCACTTGTCGCAAATCCCAATATAACAATTGTTGTTTTCTTTAACATAAGAACTCCATTTGAAAAAAAAACCCATCATGCTAAATGATGGGCTTTATAAAACCTTAATTAATTATAAAATTAAACATTGCCAATATACTTTAGACCAACATAAGGGCCAGAAACACCAAAGTCACTTGAACTGAGTCTGCCATATGCATCAACCATGTTTAACGGGCTGAAATAATTAAACCACATGTAACCAGCATCCAAAATGAGAGCACCTTGAGTCATTGAGTAGGTATAATCAACACCTAACTTAGCTTCTAATTCTGGAGTAATCGCGGTTCTAGAACCATGAAGTACGGTAGTAGAAAAACCGGTTAACGTACTAATTCCACCATTATTGAACTTGGCTGTTCCAACTAATACAGCCGCAGCTGCTTTAGCATAAATGTCAAAGCCATTATCAAACACGTAGTTCATATCCAAGCCACTACGAGGACCAAAACCATTGTATTCGGAAGTTAATGGATAACCGACAACGCCTATGAAGGGCTCCTCTATAGCAAGATTTGCTGTGGGTTTAACACGTGCATACTGGAAACCACCGTGGAAACGCATTTTCTCGTTCGCACTAAAGTTAACAAATTGAGCAAATTCTCCATTAACAGCATCCCATCTTATTTTGCCTTGGCCTAAAATCCCAGTAGAACTAGATGCTAAAGGATCTACTGCAATTGAGTGGTTGTTTGAATCAAGATGATACCAGCTAATGTTAAAATCATTACCTGTATTAAAATGGTAAGAGCCTTCAATTTGAAAGCCCCAACCCCACTGACCATTTAAATCATTATCAGTGATATTATAAGGACTTAGGGAGTAAGAAAAACCAGTGTTTATAGTTGTTTGCAAATAAAGGGCCTGTCCGCCAATATCCCATGCCATTTTTTCGCAAGGAACACTGACATTACCTGGCGTGCAAACAGGCCCCATTGCACCAGCAAATAGCGAACTGCTACCTAAAGCAAGGACAGCCACCGCTGTGCTTTTCAAATTTAACATGCTTATCTCCACTTTTTTATTATAATTTCCGTTGGTCACTAATTCTAAATAACCATTAGCGTTAGTAACGGCACGCGTCTCCGCGCCAAGTTGAGAAACGTACGCAGCTAAATTATCCAGACCAAGTTTGCTAAAGTCAACAACATGGGACTATTTTATTAGGATATTTTTGAGGAGTGAAGAATGCGGAAAATCACCCCATTTTCATCAAATAAAAATAGGGTGATTAAACGGTAGATTACGCAAATTATGTGAAAATTAATTAAACGTTACCCACATATTTTAAACCAACATAAGGACCTGAAGCACCAAAATCATTTGAGTTTAACTCACCACCAATGTGTGGTGTTGTGCGTACGGCATTAAAGTAGTTAAACCACATATAACCGCCATCTAAAGTTAGCTCGCCTTGTGCCATTGCATAAGTGTAATTAGCGCCTAATTTCGCTTCCAGTTCTGGGACAATGGTAGTTTTTGAACCAGAAACAGCAATGGGACCAAAACCTAAAAGAGAAATTCCGGAACCGTTAAATTTGGCAGTACCTACTAATAAGGCTGTAGCTGCTTTAGCATATATATTAAAGCCATTAACAAATCCATAACTCATGTCAATACCAGTACGTGGACCAAATCCATTGTATTGATTTCTTTGTTCAATTTGATCTACAAAGACTAAAGGATCTGCAGCAATAACAGCTCGGTTAGTTTTAATACGCGCGTATTGGAAACCACCATGCAAACGCATTTTTTGGGTCGGGCTGAAATCAATAAATTGACCTAATTCACCATTCACAGCATCCCATTTGTGGTTTATTCCACCAAGTAAACCTAAACCTATTACCTCATCGGTCACAGCGAAAAACTGAGTACTTGTATCAATATGGTACCAATTAATATTGATGTCATTACCCGTGTTGAAATGGTAAGAAGCTTCTAATTGAAAGCCCCAGTTCCATTTACTGTTATCACGAGATTCATTAGAAAACGCAAAATCACTATTATTTATTATTTGTAGATAGATTGCTTGTCCGCCAAAGTCCCAAGCCATGTGTTCACAAGGAACTGTCACACTACCTGGGGAACAAATTGGGCCCATAGTACCTGCAAATACTGCGCTGCTGCTTAAAGCGAGTACTGCTGCTGTTGTTTTTTTCAAACTAAACATGCGAAGTCTCCGTATAAGTTATTATTAAGTTCCTATTTTGTTAATAACAAATATAAACATGTAGGTTATTAACAAAACATGCTTACATCATAGTTGGTGCAAAGCATGAAAAGAAGAGCAGTATCTCGACCGGAAGAAAATAAGTCAAGGAAATTAATAAAAAAATCTGAATATTTTGTATGAAGAATTTTTTTTATAGACAAACTTGCTGGTATTGATTCCTTTCAAAGTATAATCATAGTTTAAATGAATCGCTTTTAGATTAAGTTCAAAGAAATTTTAAATGTTCACCCCATTTACTTGCAGAGTAAATGAGGTGAGTAAGGAGATTAAGCAAATTATGTGGAAATTAATTAAACATTACCCACATATTTCAAACCAACGTAAGGACCTGAGGCACCAAAATCACGGGCGTTTGACTCACCAATGTGACCTGCTGAATGTACTGCATTAAAGTAGTTAAACCACATGTAACCACCATCCAGTGTTAACTCGCCTTGCGCCATTGCATAATTATAAGTAGCACCTAATTTGGCTTCCAGTTCTGGAACAATAGCAGTTCTTGAACCATGAAGAGCAATGGAGTCAGAGAACGGAGGATCTACAATAACAGCTGCACCATTAAACTTGGCAGTACCTACTAACAGAGCAGTAGCCGCTTTAGCATAAATACCAAAGCCATTAACAAATCCATAGTTCATGTCAATACCAGTACGTGGACCAAATCCATTGTATTGATTTCTTTCGCCAATCCCTGCTTCAAAGACACCAGGATCACCTATAACAGCACCTCGCGCAGTTTTGATACGTGCGAATTGGAATCCACCATGCAAACGCATTCTCTGAGTCGCGCTGAAATCAATAAATTGACCTAATTCACCGTTCACCGCGTCCCATTTATGGTTTACACCACCTACTACACCCACTACACCATCAGTAGCAGCAAAATAATGAGTACCTGTATCAAGATGGTACCAGTTAATATTGATGTCATTACCAGTGCTGAAATGGTAAGAAGCTTCTAATTGAAAACCCCAACTCCATCTACTATGGTCTCTGAAGTTAGTGGTCGCTGCAAAATCGCTATTATTTACTATTTGTAAATCGATTGCTTGTCCACCAATGTTCCATGCTGTGTGTTCACAAGGAACAGTTACATTTCCAGGAGTGCAAACAGGCCCCATAGTACCTGCAAATACCGCACTTCCCCCTAAAGCGAGTACTGCTGCTGTTGTTTTTTTCAAACTAAACATGCTAAGTCTCCATCTATTTTTTATTATTAGGTTCGCATTTTTTATTGATAACTTAAGCTCAAAAGTTACCAGCAGCATGCTTTCGTCGCTTTGGTTTGAAGCATGCAACACCATGAGTATGGCTGCGAATAAAAATAAATCAAGAGAAGTAATGAAAAAAAATGTAATATTTTTCATATAGATATATTTTTTATTCAGTAATAATATTTTTTATACATACTAATGGCAATTTTACTTTTGCGACCACCCTAGCCGTACTACATTTTAAAAAAATATGTATCCATTGCATTAGAATTCCATTTTTAATAATCCTCAAGGCCTAATTCATGCTATTCTTGAGCATCGACAATGATTTAAAAATTGTGCAATGATTAAATCACTCATTATCCGTAAACCTGATGATTGGCATGTCCATTTGAGAGACAATGACATGCTTCAACACACAGCAAAAGCCAGTGCCACACATTTTGCGCGTGCATTAGTTATGCCTAATCTAAAACCACCATTAACTAATTTATCGTTAATTAGCACATATAGACAAAGAATTCTTGCTGCATTGCCAAAAGAAAACAACTTTTTTCCTTATATGACCTTTTATCTAAATAATTCTGTTACTGCTACTGAGTTAGAGTACGCAACAACTACTCCCTACATTTTAGGTGCGAAACTTTATCCCGCAGGGGCAACAACTAACTCCGAAGCAGGAGCTAAATCATTAACTGAGCTTTATCCTCTACTCGAGGTGTTACAACATAATAATTTAGTATTGCAAATTCATGGAGAAGTCACACACAGCGATATTTTTGAGCGAGAGCACTTATTTATTGAAGAATGTTTAAAGCCCTTAGTAGCTAACTTCCCAAAATTACGTATTGTTCTTGAGCATATTTCCTCTAAAGCAGCCGTAGATTATATAACCGCTGCTCCAGCAACAGTGGCAGCGACCATTACGCCACATCATCTGCTGTATAATCGTAATAAATTACTTGCCGGTGGCATTAGACCTCATTATTACTGTTTGCCCATTTTAAAACATGCACACGATCAAAAAGCCTTACAACATGCAGTATGTAGCGGAAATCCTAAATTTTTTGCTGGTACAGACAGTGCACCACACAGCATTAACAGTAAAGAAAATGTTTGTGGCTGTGCAGGAATCTATTCAGCTCCTTTTGCTTTGGCGCTTTATACTCAAGTATTTGATCAATTAAATCAATTAGAGAAACTGGATCAGTTTATGGGACATTTTGGTGCAGAATTTTATCAACTGCCTCTTAATCAAGAACAAATTGAATTAATTAGATCCCCACAAACCATTCCTGACCACCTACCTTTAGGTGCTGATCAGGTTGTGCCTATGGCGGCAGGTGAAACTATTCAATGGAGTATAAATGTCCCAAAATGATAATGTATTAAGTAGTAACATGAACGAACGATTTCGAGGATTTTTACCTGTAGTCGTTGATGTAGAGACTACGGGGATTGATCCACAAAAAAATGCATTATTAGAAATGTGTGTGGTAATCCTCATGATGGATGAGCGAGGTCATATGCATCGCAGCAAAAGTTATTTTGAACATATTTTACCTTTTTCAGGAGCAGAGTTAGACCCAAAATCATTAGAATTCAATCAGATCGACCCCTTTCAACCTCTGCGCTTTGCTGTAGATGAAAAAATTGCTTTAGAATGCCTATTTAAGCCTATTTTTACAGCTCTTAAAAAAACGCGTTGTCAACGTGCTGTCTTAGTAGGCCATAATGCGTGGTTTGATTTATTATTTATAAAAGAAGCAATAAAAAGAACGAAAGTAAAATCACCATTTCATGCATTCACCTGTTTTGATACCGCAACATTAGGTGGTTTTATTTATGGGCAAACCGTATTAGCAAAAACAGCACATGCTGCAGGGATTGCCTTTGATACTCGAGAAGCACATTCAGCTATTTATGATGCAGAAATCACTGCCGATTTGTTTTGTCAGATGACGAATAAATGGCGCATGATGAATGACAAATAGTATCCAATGATATGAACTCATCGATTGAGCAACAGCGCTTAATCGATGAGAGGAAAATTATAGATCGCTGGAATTTTCTGCTAGATATTCAACAACACCTGTTAAAGACGGTTGCATGCCTGTTTTACCTTTGCTCCAGCCAGCGGGGCACACTTCACCCTTTTCTTCAAAAAATTGAACGGCATCAATAGTTCTTAAGATCTCATCAATGTTTCGACCAATAGGCAAATCATTAACAATCTGAGAACGAACCATACCTTTAGTATCAATGATAAAAGCACCACGAAGTGCTACACCAGCCGCTGGATGTTCTACACCATAAGCCTGACAAATACTATGAATCATATCTGCCGCCATGGTATATCCCACCGAACCAATACCGCCTTTGTTCACCGGTGTATTTCTGTACGCATTATGCGTAAAGTGTGAATCAATAGAAACAGTAACTACTTCAACATTACGGCTTTTAAAATCCTCCATACGATGATCTAAAGCAATCAACTCAGAAGGACAGACAAAGGTAAAATCTAAAGGATAGAAAAATACTAATCCATACTTACCTTTCAAATGCTCATGCAAATTAAATTTATCAACCAGTTCGCCATCACTCATCACCGCAGCCACGGTAAAATCAGGGGCTTTTCGTCCAACTAATACAGTCATTACTCTATCTCCAGTGAAGCGCGAGAATGATCCAGCGCATATTATTTATTCGTTATATGGCGCAATATATAGCAAAGCAACCATTATGCAGCTACCGCATCGCGCAACATTGTTTCTAATTCACCTTGTTGAAACAATTCGGCAATGATGTCCGAACCACCAATCAGCTCCCCTTTTACATACAACTGAGGAAATGTAGGCCAATCAAAAACTTGGGGTAATGTTTGACGAATGTCAGGATTAGCCAGAACATCTACATAAGCAAAATCTACTCCACACGATTCGATGCATTGTATAGCACGTGCAGAAAAGCCACATTGAGGCATTTTGGGAGAGCCTTTCATGTAAAGCAGAATGGTGTTTTCTGCAATTTGTTTTTTAATTTGTTCTAAAGTATCCACTTTCTTATACCTTTAATAATAAATAAAACGCTCATTATGGCGAAAAGCTGTTAAGGTCGCAACTTATAAATTAGTCGCAGCACTAACTCCTGGTAATAAAATTTAGCCAACGAACACGTCGCTAAAATGTAAACAATTTATAGCTTGTTTGTTCTAATGATAAACACTTTAGTTTAAAGGTAACTCCTCGGCCCGTCAATCGTGTTGTTATAAATTTTGTGTGTATATCCTACTCTCGACGACAAATTAAAGAGCTATTCTTAAGCTTAAATGTTTAGTTCACCTGCATTGAATATCTTATCCATCCTGCTACACTTATCACAAAATTAATTACGGAGATTATTATGACCTTTACATTGCCCAAATTACCCTATGCTATGGATGCATTAGCACCACATATTTCTAGAGAAACTCTTGAATATCATTATGGAAAACATCATCAAGCCTACGTTAACAATTTAAATAAGTTAATTCCAGGTACCGAATTTGCATCTATGTCACTTGAAGAAATTATTAAGAAAGCCAAAGGGGGTATCTTTAATAATGCAGCACAGGTCTGGAATCATACCTTTTATTGGCATTGTCTTAGCCCAAATGGCGGTGGCGAACCAACAGGCCAACTAGCAGATACGATTAAAAAACACTTTGGTTCTTTTAATGAGTTTAAAGAACAATTTACCCAAACAGCAGCGACAACTTTTGGCTCCGGATGGGCATGGTTGGTACAAGATAATACTGGGGCCTTAAAAATCATTAACACCAGTAATGCAGGCACCCCAATGACTGAAGGTTTGACCGCCTTATTAACGTGTGATGTGTGGGAGCATGCATATTATATTGATTACCGCAACGCACGCCCTGATTACATTACTGCATTTTGGTCTTTAGTACACTGGGATTTTGTAGCCAGCAATTTAAAATAAGTACAAATTCTGTTGATCATGAAGCACTAAATGATTTAATTAAGTTGCTCAATAATTCATTGTTGCCTCTTGCTTGCATAGAGAAGAGAGGATTTTTGTAAAAGGAACACATGATGGCTTTAATTACAAGTTATAATCCTATGCCCATAACATTCACTCATGGGAAAGGTGTCTGGTTATATGATGATCAGGGAAACGAATATCTAGATGGCTTAAGCGGGATAGCCGTCTGTGGATTAGGCTACGCACATCCTGACGTGACAAAAACCATACAAGAACAAGCCGCAAAACTTTTGCATATCTCCAATACTTTTCACATTAAGCAACAAGAATTACTGGCAGAAAAACTGACGACCATGGCGGGTATGGAGCAAATATTTTTTGCTAATTCCGGTGCAGAGGCCAATGAAGCAGCCATTAAGTTAACGCGTCTTTTTGGCCATAAAAAAGGGATAGAAACTCCTTCAATTATAGTGATGGAAAGAGCTTTTCATGGTCGCACTATGGCTACTTTAACCGCTTCAGGTAGCCGTAAGGTACAGGCAGGATTTGAACCTTTAGTACCAGGCTTTATTCGCGCTCCCTTTAATGATTTAGAAGCTATTCATACTATTGCTGCCAACCGAGAAGATGTTGTTGCGGTGATGCTTGAACCCATCCAAGGCGAAGGAGGCATTTATGCTGCAGAAGAAGGCTATCTTTTTGCTCTTGCAAAACTTTGTGAGCAGCATGATTGGATGCTTATTTTAGATGAAATCCAAACTGGAAATGGCCGCACAGGTAAACTCTATTCGGCCATGCATTACGCTATTCAACCTGATGTGCTTACTACAGCCAAAGGTTTAGGCAATGGCATTCCTATAGGTGCTTGCATGATGAGCAAAAGAGCCAAAGACTTATTTAAGCCTGGCAATCATGGCTCTACCTTTGGAGGCAATCCTTTAGCTTGTGCCACGGCCTTAACCGTATTAGAGGTCATTGAACGCGATAAAATTTGTGAACAAGTAACCAAAAACAGCTCTATATTAATGAATAAGTTAATCAAGAACCTTGGAGAGCATCCGCATGTTAAAGCTATACGTGGCAAGGGATTTATGATTGGAATAGAACTGGACAGGCCAGCTAGTGAGATACGCCTTATAGGACTTACTAACGGCATCATATTTAATGTAACTGCTGATACTGTACTTCGTTTACTACCACCACTCATCATTAATGAAGAGGAGATTAATGAGCTGGTTAACAGATTAACCTTAACTATTAATCAATTTACTAACAAATAATCTTTTCGCTGGACCAGTGTCCTGTCCTGCAACTAAGAGAGACTTAGCGAATAAGCTTAGTCTCCACCGGCGTCTATTTAGCCATTAGCAAGAAAGTATTTAAAAACACATAAAGAGCTTTAGAGTTAACTGATAATACAAAGACATTGTAGCAAAACCTTAATATTTAAGGAATGTAAAAGAAGGGATCCACAAACCGCAAAGGAAGCTAAAATTCTTATCCTGCCTAATTTTTTCGCAACCATTCATTTACTTTATTTTGGGTCTCCTCAATTACAGCAATTAATTGTTGATATAATGGTTCCAATAATTGGGTATAACCTGCTTTATGATAACGCTCCAGATACTGACAAGCATACACTAATTTTTCCGCGCCATAATCCATAATAGAGATAACTACTTTTTATATGATGAGCGAACTTTTTCACCATATCCCAACCACCTTAACTGTGCGCTTTTTTTAATTCAAGTAAATCAGCAGGGGTCTCCTTTTCGATAATCAACATTAATATATTTTTTAGTAACTTAACATCACGTCCCATGCAAACCAAAATACTCTGCCCATCAAACAAAGTAAACTTATCTATTTAAAATAACTCTTCCACAGAGGAGGGTAAATCGGGACCAAGCAAATTAGTATGATGAATTGCTCTCTTCTGTCTTAGCGAATGGGATAAACTCATTTAAAGCCATAAAATAAGTATTCTTAATTCTTGATAAAACCTCTAGCGTCATTGGTTTGGTGTATACTTCATTCATACCTGACTGCAAACAACTTTTTTTTATTCGTTCTTCTGAATGAGCGGTTAAACCAATAATGGGAATGGCCGGTTTGTTTTTTTCTTTTTCAAATGCACGAATTTTGCTTGTTAAATCACTACCTGATAAACCCGGCAAACCAAGATCCGTAATAATTAAATCAAATGATTGTGTTTGTGCTAATTGCAGAGCTGCCTCTCCATCCATGACACTTGTAAATTGGCACTGAGATTGGCTGATAAGATTCTCAAGGGTGAATAGGGCAATCTTATTATCTTCTACTAATAATAATTTGGGTTTTTCCAAAGTATGGTTTTTTTCTATAAGCACAGGGAGAGCGTAATTTACAGGTGCTTTATCAATTAAAGGATTAGTAGGACGCGTCGGGAAATTCTTAAGTACTGTCCCCTCACCAATTTTTAGTGATAGATCAAAACAAAAGGTAGTACCTAGCCCCAATTCACTTTTAAGTGAAATCTCACCACCTAATAATTCAACGTAAGATTGAACAATATGCAGACCTATTCCATGTCCGGTGTAAGTTCCTTTATTTGAGGGAATTATTCGGTAGAAACGGTCAAACACTTTCGCCTGCAATTCATTAGGAATACCAATACCTGTATCTGTAATACGGAAATGAACTAAGACATGTGTATTGCTTTTTTCTAGAAGGCTTACATGAATGCCTACGCGACCCTCTTGAGTAAATTTAATCGCATTACCCAGTAAATTTACTAGAACGCGATGAATTTTTGTTATGTCGCTAATTAAACAAGGAGGAATCGCTTTATCCACAACTGTGACCAACTCAAGCCCTTTGACAAGCATCGAAGGACGTTCAAGTTGCACGATGTCATCAATTACTTCATGTAAATTAAAGGGTTCTTCATGCAAATCCTTTTCATTTAAATTATCCGCTGAGATTAGGTCTAGAATACCATTTAACATATGCAAAAGTTGCTTGCCACTTTCCCCTAACCAATGAGCATATTGTTTTTGATTAATATCATGAACATTATCTTCAAGCAATTTTGACATCCCAACAACACCAGTTAATGGCGTGCGAATATCATGACTCATATTGGCAATAAATTCTGTTTTTGCATGACTGGCTGCCGCAGCAGCTTCTTTAGCCACAGGCAAATCATCCTGGGCTTTTTTCAGCTCAGTAATGTCTAAAGAATTACCTAAAATGCCAATAATATTTCCTTCATCATCTAAAAGAGGCATCTTTATCACGGTAAAAAACATCTTTTTTCCGTTAAGCATCACCGTTTCTTCGAAGAATATAGGTTTTTTTTCTTTAATTACTAGTTCATCATTTTTTTTCAACGATTCGGCGTATTCAAACCAAAGATCAAAATCAGTTTTACCAACAAGTTCATTTACTGACGCAAAACCAAGAGTTTGCAAAAGCGTTTGATTGCATCCTAAATATTGTGCATTCTTATTTTTCCAATAAAAATTCCCGGGAACACAGGCAGAAATTTTCTTGATTTGATCAAAAATCGTAATGTTTTGTAAGGCTAATCGTTTTTTATCGGTATTATCTTTTCCCCAAATAATAAAGAGTGATTGATCTGGTTGCGCCGCACATTTCCAGGTCATATACCGTTTTGTGTTATTTCGATACATTATATAATTAAAATTGGACCATTCTCCGCGACGCATTGCTTCGTATTTGGAGTAAGGAAAGGGTATTTTGTTGAAACGGAAATGATCACTGTAGATAAAGGCAAAAGGCTTACCGATCATTTCATGTTCTTTCCAATTCAAAAAGGATTTGGTTGCTTCATTGAAATCAATAATACAATAATTGCTATCCAAAATAATAATGCAGTCTTCGGATAAAAAAAGAAATGTTTTTAATTGAGAATGCAGCGAATTCTCTAAAGCTTTTTTCATTGTACGTTAATCTAAAAATATTCATCCATATTCAAGAAACCTGTTTGCTCTAAATAATTAAAATAAGTAGTTAACATGTGTTGATTTATTAAAGGAAATTTCATTTTCTTTTCTTTAAACGCATGAAGTGTATTTTGATTATTTGCTACAGATATTTTCTTTAAACCATCCATCCAATCATTATCGGTAATATACAGAGTAATTAATGAATACAATGCATTTTCAGGAGCATAATGACAGGCGATATCCTCTTTGCCTAAGATAAGTCATTAAGTCCTTCCATGCAAGTTTATTCGGATTAATTAAATTAAATATATTATGGGGTATCTTGGAGTTTAATGACGTTTTCACAATGATTTGACTTGCAAGTCAACCGGAAGAATATTAAGCAAAATATCCCAATCTGGTGCCACACCTAGTTGCAAGCAACCTTTGACTAACATCAGTAAATGATTTTTTTCAGGAGCAATGATACCGGAAAAGGAATTTCCCAAAATCCAACTGGGTCAATATATTTTGATAGCCCCCCTTTTGAGAAGTGGACCCCAAAAATGAGACAGTGGTTTAGAATAGAAACCATTGTAGTTGGGGTTAAAAATGGGGTTTTGTCGCAGAAAATTTCAGGCGCTGGTAAAATTTCCAAATTTTTGGAGTTCGACGATGCTCAGTTTCAAATGGAAGCATTTCAAACAGGATATGATCCTGCTGTTGGTCAGATGTTATCTGGCCTATTCCCTGAGCTATCGTGATGTTGAGGAGCTTGCTCTGGAG
>NZ_JBAQZB010000080.1:0-18909 GCF_049790535.1 Legionella sp. | reverse complement strand
ACACAGTTGACCGAAATGATGGATTTACTGTCCCATGTTTGGTTAAGAAATCTAGTCACGTTAGATACTCGACTTACTGAGATAGAACAGCAATGTCTTTATTTATTTTCTCAAGGAAAAAATTCCCTACAAGTGGCTGAATTTTGCTCTTTATCAGAACGACAAGTGAAGCGATACAAGAAAAATATTTTAAGAGAACTTCACTGTAATAACCTCACTGAGGCCGTTGTCATTGGCATTCGTTACGGGCAAATAGCTCCGAAACCCTAACTAATGTCCCTTTTAGACCCTGTTTTTGGTTTGGATAAATTCTAAATAATAGCGCTTTTACTGAAAAAGAAGGCGCTCAAATGAACTCAAAAGCTCATAAAAATTTTTTAATAGTTGAGGATAATACGATTTGCCAACAAATCTACAAATTCACGTTTAACCAATTAAAATGCCCTTTTACACTCGCAGGGACTGCAAAAGACGCCCTCTGCTTTGTGAACCAACTCTGCTATGACTGTATTTTAACCGATTGGGGACTACCGGACTGTCAGGATGAATCCTTAGTGAAAGCGATTCGCACTACATCCCTGAATAGGGCAACACCGATTTTTGTGATTTCAGCACAAGTATCTCCATACCTAATCCGGGTTTGTCAGAAATTAAAGTTACAAGGGGTGTACTCTAAACCACTTATTCCAACTGAAATTAAAGCACTGGTGACACCTTATCTTTGATGGGTACTAAATAAGGTCTGGTAACTAATAGTTATCCCAAAAATATTAATTTGACATCGCTCGGTTAATTTGCTGAGCGATAACTTTAAATGGAACAAGAATAATTCATAGGATGTCGTCCATCTCAATTTCTTGGCCATATGGGGTGCGAATTCCACATGTACCATTTACAACTTTATCAGCGCCCCAATGTGGGCTGCAACTTTGAGAAGCTAAAGAGAATATCCAGCATTTCGGCACTCCTCACTTGTTAAGCCAAAAGCTAGGGTACTAGAGATAGATAAAATACTAATGTGATTTTAAAAAAGTTCATTATAAAATCCTTGTCTTTGAATGAACCCAAAACTACGTTACTCTGCTATTTGAGATGCCTTAACAGATGTAAAGCATAAGATGTTTTTATTGACATTTCTTTTGTTTTTATTAGCTTTTAATATTAAAGGACCTTGAAAAGTTTTGGTTGTTGTTTTGATTCTCGATTTTTACATTTAGTTCTTGATACATCGATAAAGAGATTTGTAATATACTATTCGCTGGTGTCCAGAATAAACTTTTATTAGGTGACGATGACAGTTTCGATTGCAGATCAATACAGGCTGCTTGATGAGGGCAGTTTATTTTTTGCGCAAAAAATGAATTTTTAAGTGTTCTTGTTGTTATGGGTAGAGGATCGAGATGAGCGAGATAGTCAAAAATCTTTGATAACTGTTTTGTGCCCAGTGTAGCCAGTAAATTCTCCATTTCCATATGTAAGCTTAAACTGGGTTCCTGGATAATGTGTTTAAGTAAAATAATCAATGAGTTAGTTTTTAAGTTGTTTTCAAGTTTATTTAATGCTGTTGAAACGTTTTTTTTATCAGCTACCATTTTTTCAAGATAATTCTTCCATGTAGATACTTTATTCTGAAAATCACGATCTTGTTCGTTGTTTAAAGACTCTGTGCAAAGAGCAATTAATTGCGTAATATCCATTGTTGGGGAAACTTTCAAAATTAGTTGAGTAGCATTTTGTTGTATCAGTATTTTTTGACCTGCAAGACTTTGTAGCGATTTAATAAATGATGGAATAATCGTTTGCATTAGTAAACTCTCACAAATTAAGTTAGTAGACTCTATTCAAAAACGCTACCATATAGAAAGATTGTTTCTGCGCTTCGAATTTAAATAAATCTAAATTAACGTTGCCTCGCTTAATACGAGCTTTAAGCTTTGCGTCAAAGCTTCGAGATGTCACTCCTCCTCAGCTTGAACAGATCAACGTTGGGATGAGATTAAATAGGCTTACTATCCAAAACTCATTAACTTAAAAAACTATTCTTCCCTAGGGGGTCGGCTCATTAGATTATGAACAGCTACTTTGGCACTAATTTTTCCTTGTAATAGAGCATTAATTTGTTCGCAAATAGGCAACTCAATTCGATTTTGTTGAGCTAGAGCACAAACCTGCGCAGCATTGCTTTTCCCTTCGACAACTTGACCAATTTGCTTCTCAGAGTTAGTTATACTCATATTTTGCCCTAAAAGCAAGCCAAAACGTCGGTTACGTGATTGATCATCGGTGCAGGTAAGTACCAAATCACCGACACCAGCCAGACCAAGAAAAGTCTCTGGCTGTGCTCCTAAACTAAGTCCTAAACGGCTCATCTCTGCTAAACCACGGGTAATTAACGCTGCTTTGGCATTAGCACCATAACCTAAACCATCACTAATGCCACAACCAATTGCCAGTACATTTTTAACTGCGCCACAGATTTGCACGCCAATGAGATCATCACTGAAATAAACTCGTATATTGCTGTGATGAAGTAACTGTTGGATGTTTTTTTGATATTCTAAATCATTGCTTGCAAGAGTTAATGCTGTAGGTAAAAAACGCGCGACCTCTTTAGCAAATGAAGGGCCTGTAATCATAGCCACAGGAAAAGAGGCACCAAAACGTTGAGCAATTAATTGACTTAATAATTGATGACTTATTGGATCAATTCCCTTAGTAAGCCAGGCTAGACCTTGGGGCGGTTTTTCTATATTTGCAATGAGATGAGCAAATGCATGAGAAGGGACTGCAATAAGGACATAATCTGCTTCTCGTATACATTGATTTAAATCAGCTGTAGGAATTAAGGTTGTAGGAAAATTAATATCAGGCAAATAACGCGGATTGGATTTTGTTACAGCCATTAGAGCAACATGCTGTGGATTATGCGCCCACAGCAAAACACGATGCCCTATCTGGGACAGATGAATTGCAACAGCAGTGCCCCAGGAGCCGGCACCTAATATGGCAATGGTTTTTGTCTTCATTGTTTTAGTGAGTAATTGGTTCTTCTTTCGCTTGTGGAATCCCTTTTTGCTTTTCGGCAAGTTGTTGCATGTATAACGCATCGAAATTAATGGGTGCTAATACTAATTGCGGGAAACTTCCACGAATTACTTGGGATGTGATTGCTTCGCGCGCATAGGTGAATAAAATATTGGGGCAGAAGCTATTTAAAAGATGATCTAACTGGTTGTCTGGTGCGCCTTGAATAGTGAAAATCCCTGCTTGCTTAACTTCAATTAAAAATGCAATCGCTTTTTGGTTTTTTACCGTAGCAGTTACTGTTAATACTACTTCATAAACGCCTGTTTCTAATTGAGTGCTGGTAGTGTTTAGATCCAGATTTAATTCGGGTTCCCATTGTTGTTGAAAGACCGCAGGTGTATTTGGTGTTTCAAAAGATAAATCTTTAACATAAATTCTTTGGATTATGAATTGAGTTTCATTATTTTGTTGTTCTGGGTTTGTTGGTGCAGCCATGGTATTTCTATCCTCTTAGTAGTTGGTCTAATTTTCCCTGAGCCTCCAGGGCATGTAAATCATCGCAGCCACCCACATGATGGCCACTAATAAAAATTTGTGGTACGGTGTGTCTACCACTTTTGACAATCATTTCTTGACGTAATTCAGGTTGTAAATCAAGACGAATTTCCGTAAATGAAACCTTTTTCTTATTTAATAAATTTCGGGCTTTGACACAATATGGACAATAAGCAGTACTGTACATAATTACTTCAGGCATTTATTATTTTTCCTTCACCAAAGGTAAATCAGCTTGTAGCCATGCTTCGATGCCACCAGCAAGTACCATAGGTTGATAACCTTGAAGACTGATTTTTTTTGCTAAAGCAGGAGCTTGTAAACCTCGTTCGCAGACTAGAATAACCGGTTTATTTTTGTATTTATCCATTTTTTTCTGTTCAAAATCTTCATTTTTAACATTTACAGAATTAATGATATGACCTTTTTTAAAGCTTTCTTTATCGCGTAAATCGATTACTACCGCAAGTTCATTATTCATCAAATCAACAATGTCCTGGGGCGAAAGTGCTTTTGCTTTCTTTTTCTGTGTAACTAGTTCATTTAAAAAGGTTAAAAATAAAACGACAATAAAAAGAAGCCATAGCTGCCAGTGGTTTATAATAAATTGACTTAAGTGTTCCATATTGAACTCGTACTGTTTTTACAATGAAATGAATTATCCCCAGAATAGAGTTGTAACGCAAGTGACGGTATTGTTAATTTGTTGAAATTAGATTTTCACCTAGTTCTTTTAAGCAAAACGTACACTGCTCCAGTACCTCCATCTTTAGGTAAGGCACTATGAAATGCCAAAACATTTTCCAATTGGGGGAGCCAACGATTAACCAGATTTTTAATTACAGGAGGTGCACCTTCATGTCCACCTTTCCCATGAATAATGAGCAAACTTCGTTTATTATTTTCTGCTTGAATGCGAATAAATTGGCATAAAGCATCGCGTGCTTTTTCACTTTTAAAACCATGTAAATCTAAACGTCCTTCCCAAGGTATCTGACCATTTTTTAGGGCTTTAAAGCGTTGGTTTGTCAACCCTGATTGTGCATAGGATAAGGTGGTATGAGATAAAACAGTCTCTTTAATAACATCCGATAAAAAATAATCTACTTGTTCTTCAGCTAAAGGGTTAACGGGCCTTTTAAAGGTGGTTGTTGGCGGTGGTGTAGCTGTTTTAACCCGTTTTGTTTTTTCATTTAATGGCTTGACAGAGCGCATGTGATTGCGAAATAAAGCCTTATCCTCATCGGATATAAAATTATTACCCATTTTAATTGAAATTTAAAAGTTATAATTTGAAGTATAACTTAGGTTATGGAAAGCTGGACAGCTTTCTGATATAAGGTACGATCAGGATTTCTTATAGAAACGATAGAGTATTCAATTGGCAATACTGCCATGTAGGTTGATGTTATAGATAACGCCTGGTCATTACTTCGATCTATTCGGGCTGAGGAGCAGTTTTAGCTGTGTCTTGAAGCCTTGCGACGACGGCTTATCCGGTAAAGTGGAGTGATAATGAGCAATTATTTACTTAAAGAAACAGAAGAATTATCCACTGTGCTGGATTTTTTACGTTTTAGTTTATCTTGTGCCATCAAAGCACATTTGTATTACGGTCACGGTACTGATAATGCTTGGGATGATATGCGCTCCTTAGTCTTAAGAAGTTTATCCTTACCTTATGACATCGATTCTAATTTGCTGAATGGGCGCTTAACTAATAATGAAAAAAAGCATTTATGCCAGCAATTGGAAAAACGTATTCACCAGCGTGTGCCTGTAGCCTATTTAATTAAGGAAGCTTATTTCTGTGATTTACCTTTTTATGTGGATGAACGAGTACTTATTCCGCGTTCCCCTATAGCCGAATTAATTAATAATCAGTTTTCACCGTGGATAGATGCCAAGAATGTGCATCATATACTGGATTTATGTACTGGCAGCGGCTGTATTGCCATAGCTTGTTGTTATGCCTTCCCAGAAGCTCATGTGGATGCGGTTGATATTTCCACTGAAGCGCTTGCAGTGGCCACAATTAATTGTGAAAAACTTGGCGTTGAGGATCAGCTTACGCTTATTGAGTCCGATTGTTTTACTGAGGTACCGAAGGTTAGTTATGATTTAATTGTAAGTAACCCGCCTTACGTAAGTAAGGAAGAAATGCAAACTTTGCCTGCTGAATTTTGTCACGAACCCGTACTGGCTTTAGAAACCAGTGAAAATGGTTTAGCTATTGTAGAGGCCATTCTTAGAAATGCTTCGGCCTATCTTAGCAATGATGGAATTTTAGTTGTGGAAGTAGGTAATAGTGAAGAACCATTGCAGAATGCTTATCCTCATGTTCCTTTTACCTGGCTGGAAATGAGTCATGGTGGACAGGGCGTATTTTTATTAACAAAGCAACAATTGAACGAGTACTTTAATGTCCGGTAATACGTTCGGTACTTTATTTACGGTAACTACCTTTGGTGAAAGCCACGGTCCCGCTATTGGTTGTGTAGTTGATGGCTGTCCGCCTGGACTCATGTTACATCAGGATGATATTCAACCATTTTTAGACAAACGTAAGCCGGGACAATCTAAATACACCAGCCAACGACGCGAAGAAGATAAAGTAGAGATTCTTTCTGGCGTTTTTGAGGGTAAAACTACTGGCGCACCTATTGCCTTGCTAATTCATAACACCGATCAACGTTCGAGGGATTATGAGGAAATAAAAAATCTCTTTCGTCCAGGACATGCAGATTTTACCTATTATCATAAATACGGACATCGAGATTATCGTGGTGGCGGGCGTTCTTCAGCTCGAGAAACTGCAGCACGAGTTGCTGCAGGTGCGATTGCTCGTTTGTATTTACAACGCCATTTACAAGTGGAAATTGTTGGTTATCTACAGCAAATGGGTGATTTGCTAGTGGAATTTGTTGACGAAAACGAAATTGTTAATAATGCTTTTTTTTGTCCTAATAATCAACAGATTCAAGAGCTTGCTGAATATATTGATTGTTTAAGAAAACAAGGTGATTCAGTCGGTGCTCGAATTAAAGTGATTGCCAGGAATGTTCCTGTTGGGTTGGGTGATCCGGTGTTTGATAAACTCGATGCACTCTTAGCTTTTGCCATGATGTCAATTAATGCGGTTAAGGGCGTTGAAATAGGCGCTGGTTTTGCTGCAGTGAATCAGTTAGGTTCAGTTCATCGTGATCAGATGTCGCAACGAGGGTTTCTAACTAATCATGCTGGTGGTATTTTAGGTGGTATTTCTACAGGACAAAATATAGAAGTAAGCATGGCATTAAAGCCCACTTCAAGTATAACTACCCCAGGAAAAACAATTAATATTTTTGGGGAAGAAGTTAGTGTAGTAACCAAGGGTAGACATGATCCTTGTGTAGGTCTGAGGGCCGTGCCTATAGCCGAAGCAATGATGGCTTTGGTGATAATGGATCATTATTTAAGGCAGCGAGCTTTAAAATAAAAATGGAAAGCCCCATATAAGTTTTGCATAAGATTTGAGTAAGATATTATCCCATCTCATTTCTAATTTTTAAAGAGAGTATAGAGTATAATGAGCAGAGACCTAAATATAGCTATAGTAGGTGCCACTGGTGCTGTTGGCGAGGCGTTTCTAACAGTATTAGAGGAACGAAATTTTCCGGTAAAAAAACTGTATCCTTTAGCCAGTTCTCGCTCAGTGGGTAAAACTATTGCGTTTAAAAACAAACAACTGGATGTCTTAGATTTGGCCGAATTTGATTTTAGCAAAGTAGACATTGCTTTATTTTCAGCCGGTAGTTCCGTAGCTAAAGAATATGCTCCTAAAGCGGCAACTGTAGGATGTGTGGTGATTGATAACAGTTCCTGCTTTCGTTATGAAGATGATATCCCTTTAGTAGTACCTGAAGTAAACCCCCACCGTATTGGTGAATATATTAATAGAGGTATCATTGCAAATCCAAATTGTTCAACCATTCAAATGGTTGTGGCTTTAAAACCTCTTTATGATGTTGCAGGAATTACGCGCATTAATGTTGCTACTTATCAATCAGTCTCGGGTACTGGCAGGAAAGCTATTAGCGAACTTATTGCACAAATGGCGGATCTGCTTAACGGTCGTCCTGCAAAAGTAGAGGTATATCCTCAACAGATAGCTTTTAATGCCATTCCACACATTGATCAGTTTGAAGACAATGGTTATACCCGTGAAGAAATGAAAATGATTTGGGAAACACGCAAAATTATGGAAGATGACAGTATTATGGTAAATCCAACTGCGGTAAGAGTCCCGGTAATTTATGGGCATTCTGAGGCGATTCATGTGGAATTAAAACAGGCTCTCACTGCAGTAGAAGCACGTGCTATCCTTTCCAAGGCACCTGGTATTAAAGTCATTGATAATGTCGATAAGAATAGTTACCCCACGGCTATAAAGAATGCGGTAGGGCATGATGAAGTATTTGTTGGTCGTATTAGAGAAGATATTTCTCACCCGCATGGATTAGATCTTTGGGTTGTTGCGGATAATATTCGCAAAGGTGCTGCGTCCAATGCAGTGCAGATTGCTGAAATTTTACAAAGAGAATTTTTATAAAATGTAATTTAGGGCGTCTCGATGCCTTGGTCCCAGGTCAACGTGTTGTTTTACCTGGATTTGTATATTAAATGTACTTAAACTTAGTCACAAAGTTTTTTTAGGTATATACTCATTATTATGAGCAAAAAAATTTTACTCACTGATACGCGATTAAAAGCAAGCGATTCTTCTGGAAAACGCGAAAGATCTTTTTTGGTCGAAGAAACTAAATCGATGGAACGCGAGAGGCGTTTGTTGGAGCAGGCTGGCGAGCGTCGAATTGCACGTGTTAATGCACGTGAACATGCTGATGCAGAGGTATCTAGTAATAATCTTGAAGAAGCTGCAGAAAATGGTATGTTGCAACATCCAGAATTAGATAACCAACGTTTTGATGGGATTGATCCTACTGTCAATCCAGCACCTGCCTTAAATGATAAAGCGCGTAGGGAATTTGATAATGAACGCCGCAACCAAGAGCAGGAGAAACAATTACGTTTGGGGAACATGCCTCAATTTAGTAAGGCGCCTGTACCTAGAGGGCCATAGAAATGACTATTGCTAATGACATCATCAGTCGTCGAATGCCTGATTTTGATGCTTATATTCGGGCTGGTGATTCTTTAGATGATATTGATGAATACGGTTTCACTCCACTTATTGAATGCGCCATTACACGCCAACCCGAGATTGCTAAGCAATTACTTGCACGTAAGGTGGACGTCAATAAATTAGATGTTGCTGGTCGCACGGCACTGCATTGGGCAGTCGATAATAATGATGTCGATTTAGCCCGTCTACTGTTGACAGAGGGTGCTGATGCTAATGCTTATACTCCCAATGGTCTATCGGTATTGGTTTACCCTGTATTACGAGGCCAGGACACCTTAAAACATTTACTCTATCAGCATGGTGCTAACCTCAATTTTGCTCTTGATTTCATTAATGGAAAACTTATAGGGCACCGATTTGAATTGCAAGGCGACGTGGATATTGTTAATGCTCAGAATGAGTTCATTGAGCTGGATTATGAAGGATTTATGCTTGAATTTACGGTGGCTATTGTTAAGGACTCCTTAAGGCGTTTTACCAGCAGTTATTCTACGCGGCATCTAAGAAAATATTTTCCGTTGATTCATGTAATTATCGATGCGCTTAACGACGCGGCGGAATTGTTGCAGTATCAGCATCAACCTCTATTGAATGAACACCATTTTAAACGTATGAAGCAAATATTAAATGCACCCATGGTAATTTTGCCGGCGGCAAGCCGTGGTCATGCCATGGGTTTTATCCGTTTTGGACAGTGGTGGGCTAAAATTGATAGGGGGGAGAATAGCTTAAAAGAGGGTACGGTAATTATTTATCAAATTACTCGTCCAGAGGAATTAAATCTGCGTTTTTTACAGAATTTTCTTTATAAAAAACAAAGTAGACGTTATTTTCATCAGCAAATTAACCAATATTTGGGTCTGGTTCCTGTAGCTAAAATGCCGATTAGCTCACAAATTAGTGGGAATTGTTCCTGGGCTAATATTCAGGCTATAGTGCCTGTTGCTTATGCTATGCAAGAAACACATATTTCGAATAATTTTAATCCTACTCGTGCTTTGAATTTATATAATGAATGGGTGGAATGGGATAAAGATAGAGCACTTGATGAATGCGTTCAACGTTTTTATTTGGCTAATTCTCAACGTAAGGCGAGTATTGCTGCAATGTTAGGCGGTGTTTTATTTCAAGCCTGTGATTATAGTAAACCGAATCAATTGAAACGTGCTGAGAAAATTTTGACCATCTTGACCTTACCAGATTATGGTTATATTTTAAAGAGTTATTTTGAAGAGTACTGTATTAAACGCTTAACAAAACGAGGTAATAATTTACTTAAGCTTCTTGATGATTGTGGTATTAACCCCAATATCGGAGTTAATCCTGTAGCAACACAATTATAATTTATTCCTCTTCTTTTTATTAAACACTAATCTATACTTAGAAAGAAGCCATTTGGAGTGATTAAGTCTTTATATTATAAGGAGATTTATATGTTAGAATGGGCAGTCGTATTTTTAGTAATAGCTATTGTTGCCGGGATATTTGGATTTCGTGGCATCGCCTCAACAGCCACCAGCATCGCTAAAGTTTTATTCTTTTTATTTATTGTTATTTTCCTCGTATTTTTTATTATGAGTTTATTCGGAAATCCCACTCCTGTTATTCCTTCCTAAATAAAATTCCCTCTCCAGTGCCTGGAGAGGGTTACTATACGAAAATCTCTTTACTTTGTTGATGCTCATATGCTTGCAGTCAAATCTGACTATTTCACCAGAAACTGCAACAGTGGCAATTTATTTTATACAAAATAAGTTGGGATATATATTTCTTAACTCATAAATTGATAATTACATCCATTTGCTTATGAGAATTTGGTTATATCAACAACAAAACGATAACGAACGTCACTTTTTACAACGCGCTCATATGCTTCATTAACTTGTTCCATCGCAATTAACTCAATATCAGATACGATATTGTGTTTACCACAGAAATCAAGCATTTCTTGAGTTTCTTTGATGCCACCAATTAATGAGCCTGCCAGATTTCTGCGAGCAAAAATTAACGATGAAGCATTAAGCGGTACTGCTTCGGCGGGAACACCAACAACAACCATAGTGCCATCACGTTTTAATAAAGTTAAATATTGATTCCAATCAAGTTTTGCAGAGACGGTACAAATAATGAGGTCAAAGTAATTATTCAGTTTTTCAAAAGTTTTTTCATCTGCTGTAGCATAGAAATATTCTGCACCGAGACGTTTACCATCTGCTTCTTTATTCATGGTGTGGCTAAGTACTGTAACTTCGGCACCTAATGCATGAGCCAGTTTCACACCCATATGACCCAAGCCACCTAATCCTATTATGGCAACTCGCTTTCCGGGTCCTACATTCCAATGTTTTAGTGGGGAATATAAGGTAATGCCTGCGCAGAGAAGAGGAGCTGCTGCATCCATAGGTAAATTTTCAGGTACTTTTAATACATAATGCTCATCTACAACAATTTTAGTAGAATAGCCTCCTTGAGTGGCTTCTTTGCCATCACGAGTTCTGCCATTATAAGTGAGAGACATACCTTCAGCACAATATTGTTCTAAATGTTCATGACAATTTTCACATTTGCGGCAAGAATCTACAAAGCAACCAACACCAACTCGATCCCCTTTTTTGAAGCGCGTAACATCTGATCCCACGCCACTGACTATACCAACAATTTCATGACCTGGAACCATTGGGAATGAAGAGCCTCCCCATTCATCTCGAGCCTGATGGATGTCTGAATGGCAAATTCCACAGTAGTGAATATCAATTAGAACATCGTTCTTTCCTACCTCACGGCGATTGAATGAATAAGGTGTTAGGGGTTTTTTCGGGCCTTGAGCTGCATATCCTTTTACAGGGATCATCGTTAATTTCTCTTATTTTATAATTGAGGTTTTTAAAGATAAAGCTAGTTGACGAAATCGTCAAGTTAAGAACAAAGATTTTGAGTGAGGCAATGAGAATAATTAATCTGTCTGAAAATGTTATATATTTCAGTTACCTTATGTGAATAGCTTTGAACACTAATTATTAGTAACGCCAGCTTTGTGGTATTAGTCTGGATATCTTGCAGATACTGTTTAAAACTCTTTTATTTCTGATAAATTAGAACATTGCCTTTCACTTGAGATTTATATGAGTATTGCATTAGTCTGGTTTCGACACGATTTAAGATTAAACGATAATCCTGCATTCATTGAGGCTTGTTCGCATCATCAGTTTGTAATTCCTTTATATATTTATGATGAAAAAAATAGTGTTTTAGGAGGAGCACAAGCTTGGTGGCTTCATCATAGCCTTATTTCTTTAAGTGACTCCCTAGAACAACTTGGATTACGTTTTATTCTTCGTAAAGGGAACCCAAAAGAGATTATTTTAGACTTGTCTAAAACTGTTTCTTTAAGTTCAGTCTATTGGAATCATTGTTATGAGCCAGCTGCTATTGCACGTGATAAGAAGATTAAAGCAACTTTGTTAGAGCAGGGCATAGAAGTTCATAGCTCTAATGGAAGCGTGTTTCATGAACCTTGGACGATTAAAAATAAAAACGGGGAGTATTTTAAAGTGTTTACTCCCTATTGGAAACATTGCAAACAAACTCTTAATATGCAACCTGCTATGCGTTTACAACATCGTCCCGCTGGAATTGAGGTGCAAAGCGATAAACTTTGGGACTGGAAATTATTACCCACTATCAATTGGGCCACGCATTTTAGCGAGTATTGGACTCCAGGAGAGTATGGCGCGCAACACAAACTTCACGAGTTCATTGAGCATCATCTTAATGGTTATAAAAAAAATCGAGATTTTCCTATAAAAAATTCGACATCACGCTTATCACCACATTTGCATTTTGGTGAAATCAGTCCATGGATAATTTTAAGGGCAATTGAACTGGCAAAGCTTGATCCAAATTGTGATTTATCATCAGCGGAACATTTTCTATCAGAGCTGGGATGGAGAGAGTTTTCAGTTTATTTACTTTATCATTTCCCAAAGCTTCCATCCGAGAATTTCAGGAAGGAGTTTAATGCATTTCCTTGGCACAATAATGAGCAATTATTATCGAGCTGGCAAAAGGGTTTAACTGGTTATCCAATAATAGATGCTGGGATGAGGGAATTATGGGCAACAGGCTATATGCAGAATCGGATCCGTATGATTGTTGCATCATTCCTTACTAAGGGGTTATTCATTGATTGGCGTTTGGGCGCAGATTGGTTTTTAGATACTCTTGTAGATGCGGATTTAGCAAATAATAGCGCAAGCTGGCAATGGGTGGCAGGATGTGGCGCTGATGCAGCACCTTATTTTCGAATTTTTAATCCAGTGTTACAAAGTCAAAAATTTGATCATGAAGGTAGTTATATTCGTCATTGGATTCCAGAGCTTTCTCAAATAAAAAGTCAATCAATCCATGCTCCTTGGGAATCTATTGATTCAAAGAAGATTTATTTAAATACAAATTACCCTATGCCAATTATTAATCATCATGAAGCAAGGACGATGGCTTTAAATTATTACAATCAGTTAAAAAGAAAGTACTGCAAATGACACCTTCTTTTTTTCAGCTACACTGCGAATCGACTTGCTCAGAAATTGATTCAACTAGGCTTTGACGTTGTTGGAACGGCACGTCAAGAACGAAACAAAGCAACCAGTTATCTTCCAACAATTACGCTTATTGATTTTGAGGCTTCAGATATAGAATACTACCTCAGTCAAGCCACAAATATGGAACGATGATTTTAAGCAAAAAAACGGAATTAAACAGATCATTGGATGTTAAAAAATTGCAATAATGCTCGCATAGTTACTATCTATGGAGCATTATTGCTAGTTTAAGGGTTTGAAATGATGAATAGAGGTGGTTATTCTTCCACTTCCTTAGTAGTTGTTTCTCTTTTTTTATTGCTCTCACTTCGGGTCGTGCTGGAACGAGAATTACCTTGTGGTTGCTGGTTAGTATTAGAACGTTTACGGTTTTGCATAGGATTTGCATTGCCTTGTGTTGTTGTAGGTGTATTACTGTTGGGATTATTAGCACGTTGTTGCTGTTGATTTCCACCAGTACGACGTCTGCGGTTATTTTGAATTCTTCGCTCATTGCCTGTGTTTATCCCACGAGATTTTCCTTGGGATTGAGTGCGACCTTGTGTTTTTGGGGTGTTCCGTTCAGCGGATGCAGAGGATGAATCTATAGATTTACCAAATAAAATAGACCACAAACGTTTAATAAAGCTATTTTGCAGATTTTTTACAGAATGATATCCTGTGAATGGTTTTACAGCAGGCTTATCACGAGATAATGTTTCTTGAGTAGATCGTGGATACTCTAATTCAGGTTGCTGGATTAGAGTATAACTAAGTTTTTTAGTTTTACCTACATTGTCTTCTTTTAAACGAGTGATGGTATATTGTGGCGAATGCAAGAAGGGATTAGAAATTACCATTATAGAAACACTATGTGTTTTCTCCATATTGTTAATAAAATCACGTTTTTCATTCATGATGTAAGTAGCCATTTCAGGAGGAAGTTGCACTTGTATTTCAGCGGTTTTCTCTTTTAACGCTTCTTCTTCAATAAGACGAGTAATGGATGAGCCATATGATGGGATGCTACGAACAATCCCACGGCCTTCACAACGAGGACATACTTCCTGGGCTGTTTCGCCTAAAGATAATCTAAGACGCTGACGTGACATTTCCAACAGACCAAAACGAGAAATACGACCAACTTGAATACGCGCTTTATCTGCTTGTAGAGCTTCTTTTAAGCGATTTTCAACTTCGCGCTGGTTCTTCGTGGTCCCCATATCGATAAAATCAATCACAACCAAGCCGCCTAAGTCACGTAAACGTAATTGGCGAGCAATTTCATCTGCTGCTTCAATATTAGTATTAAATGCAGTAGCTTCAATATCTGGACCCCCTGTCGCTTTAGCTGAGTTCACATCAATAGAAACCAAAGCTTCTGTTCTGTCAATGACAAGAGCTCCGCCAGAAGGCAGCATAACTTGACGTTGATAGGCTGTTTCGATTTGGCTTTCAATCTGATAAAAGTTAAACAAAGGAATGCTGCTATTGTACAACTTCAAATTGGGTAAAAATTCAGGCTTTACGCGTTCAATGTATTGTTTCGCTTTAATATAGGAAATTTGGTCATCAATAATAATTTCACTGATGGATTTACGTAAATTATCGCGAATAGAACGAATAATTACATCGCCTTCCTGATGGATAAGACAAGGAGCAAGTTCTGTATTGTAGGCTTGTTTAATTGATTGCCATTGATTGCAGAGCATGTTTAAGTCATCTTGCAACTCCTCCTGACTTTTGCCTACGCCTGCAGTACGAATTATTAAACCCATATCTTCGGGTAAGATCAATGCGTTAAGTGTTTCACGTAATTCATCACGTTCCTCTCCCTCAATTCGTCTTGATATGCCGCCAGAGCGAGGATTATTAGGCATTAATACCAAATAACAACCTGCTAAAGTGATGAAAGTAGTGACTGCAGCCCCTTTATTACCGCGTTCTTCTTTGTCAACCTGGATGAGTAATTCTTGACCTTCGCGAATTAAAGAGGTAATAGGTGGCTTATCGTCACCAAAATCGTCTGGGTTTTTACTTAAATATTCAGGTGCAATTTCCTTAAGAGGCAAAAAACCTTGGCGTTTTGAACCGTATTCAACAAAAATAGCATCAAGGCTTGGCTCACGACGTGTAACCGTTGCTTTATAGATGTTGCCTTTCTTTTTTATTTCACTAGGACATTCAATATCCAGATCAAATAATCTATTATTTTTAATAAGGGCTACGCGAATCTCTTCAGTTTGCGTAGCATTGATTAACATTTTTTCCATCTGTAACCCCATAATTAGGGCGCATTCATTTAAGTTACGATAGTTGAAGGTTCAAAATATCTTAGAGGTTCATATTTTGAACAATAAGAATAATGATCTTTAAGCGAATCCATAGCCTTGTGGACAGACTTTACGCATGTTCCCTGTACAATGAGAGGTGCATACTGTGAACTATACTGAATACGAATCAGATAGGTTAAAATGAGGCGTACAAAGGCCTTGAAGTAATTCGTAATTGGTATAAAGCATGTCTGGCATGCGTAGGTTTCTGTCAAATAAGAGTTCAATTTGTCTCTGGCAATTAGTTCGCTTCCTTATATCTCTAAATTTAAAAGGACGCGCTGTTTTCAGTAATGAACTTACCATGCAGCTTGTTATGCAGCATTGTGTTTGCTGACTTAAGAGAAGCGGTATGGCAAATAGTTACGCTTTTTTTATATTTATGCGTTATAATTCGTTTGCATGGAATTATTCCCATGCTAGAAGGCATCATATCAAAAAAATCACGCCCAGAAAACAGGTTTATTGACAATGAGTGAAGTAAGTTATAAAGAAATAAACAAGGAAGAGGAAGGACAACGTCTGGATAATTACTTAATACGTATTTTAAAGGGCGTGCCTAAAAGTCATATTTACAGAATTATCCGTGGTGGTGAAGTTCGTGTAAATAAAAAAAGAGCTCAGGTTAGTTCAAGAATACGTGTGGGGGATGTTATCCGCATTCCACCGATCCGCATTTCAGAATCCAAAGAAGTTTTTGTTGGCGATGCATTGGCAAAACGACTTAAGGATTGTATTATTTTTGAAGACCCCTGCTTTTTAGTAATTAACAAACCGGCAGGTATTGCTGTACACGGTGGGAGTGGTTTGAATCTTGGTGTGATTGAAGCACTAAGAAAAACCCGTCAGGATCTGGCTTATTTAGAATTGATTCATCGTTTGGATAAAGAAACATCGGGCTGCCTTTTATTGGCTAAAAAAAGAAGTACCTTAAGAGCTATGCATCGCTTGTTCGAAGCTCGTAGTGTACAAAAAACGTATTGGGCCTTATTAACACATCACTGGGAAGGAAAAAAACAAGTGATTGTTCAGGCACCACTTGAAAAAAATATTTTGAAGTCAGGGGAACGTATAGTTTCTATAAAAGAAGAGGGAAAAGCTTCAGAAACATCATTTAAATTGCTTGAGAATTACCAACAGGCCTGTTGGGTTGAGACAAGTCCCAAAACAGGACGTACACATCAAATTCGTGTTCATAGCGCGCATTTAGGACATGTTATTGTTGGCGATGAAAAGTATGGTTCACTTGCAGGAGATATAGAAGGCATAGAGAATCACCACCATCGTCTTTATTTGCATGCACGTTCAGTTCAATTTGAATTGGATGGAATAGAGCATTGTTTTCAGGCTAATGCAGATGAGCTATTTTCCAATACCCTAAAACAATTGCGTGCAAGGAGTGTAATGAGTAATGGTTAATCCATATGATTTGGTAGTATTTGATTGGGAAGGCACTATTGCAGACACTTTAAGTGCAGTGTTTCACACTGTTGCTGTTGAAGCTAACTTACTAGGTTTCGGGGCATTTGACCACAATGAAGCCAAAAAATATGTAGATTTAGGTTTAGCGAAGGCTTTGCGTAAGGTATATCCTCATTTGTCTACCAAACAAAATGAGCAACTTGTTCATGCAGTACAACAGTCAATGTACACTCGTCCAACAGAGGTGTGTTTGATTCCTGGAGTGCGCGAGTTTATTAATCAACTACATAATGCAAAAATAAATATTGCTATCGCAACCAATAAAGGACAACAGTCATTAGGACGTGCACTTCAAGCTACAGGTTTGGATGCAGTAATTAAGGTAACACGCTCTGCAGGACAAATGCCTGCAAAGCCTTGCCCACAAATGTTGGAAGAAATTATTGAAGAGTTTGGAGGAACTAGTTCCTCCACGATAATGATAGGTGATTCAGTTAGCGATATGGAAATGGCTAAAAATATTCACGTTACAGCCATAGGCGTAGATTTTTATCATCAGCAAGGAACAGTGCTTAAAAAAGCCGGTGCGGTTGCTGTATTTAATGATTATAAGCTGTTAGCAGATTTTTTACATTTAAAAAAAGTAGAGTAGTCTGATAGGGAAGATAAGAGGTCAACCCTCAAAACTCAATGGTGACAATTGGTAGATCAAATTACTTTTTTTAAGTTACAGTGTGATTTAGTCTGCAAAAGGGAGTAGGGGCATTGAATACATTAACCAGTTTACCAAATTTATTAACTTTATTACGTATCTTTTTGATCCCAGTTCTAGTGATTATCTTTTATTTACCATTCCAATGGGTGAATACTGGGGCTGCCTGTATTTTTGCTGCTGCCAGTTTTACTGATTGGTTAGATGGTTATCTGGCACGTAAGCTGAAAATGATGTCACCACTCGGTGCTTTTCTTGATCCTGTTGCAGATAAGTTATTAGTTTCAACAAGTCTATTACTTTTAGTAGGTGCTAAGGATATTAATTACATTAGTATTCCTGCCATGGTGATTGTTGGAAGAGAAATTGTTATTTCGGCTTTACGTGAATGGATGGCTGAAATCGGAAAACGTGCAAGTGTTGCTGTAGGTTATATCGGTAAAGTAAAAACTTTTTTACAAATGGCTGCTTTATTTTTGTTACTGGCTTTTAATCCAATGAACTCCTTATGGGGCGCGCTAGGATTTGTATTGTTATATGTGTCTGCAATTTTGACGATCTGGTCTATGATTATTTATTTAGCGATTGCTTGGCCAGAATTAACGAAAAAAAATTAATTTTATTATTGACACAATTTGAAATTTCAGTAGAATTGCACCCCGTAGAGGCGCGGGAATAGCTCAGTTGGTAGAGCACAACCTTGCCAAGGTTGGGGTCGCGAGTTCGAGTCTCGTTTCCCGCTCCAAATTAAAGCGACAACAAGTCGCTTTTTTTTTAGAGTAACATGGTATAAATGATAGTTGCGTTGCAAAGATCAAATTGAGGCTGTGTGGCAGAGTGGTCATGCAGCGGCCTGCAAAGCCGTGTACGCCGGTTCGATTCCGGCCTCAGCCTCCACAAAAAAATGCCCAGGTGGCGAAACAGGTAGACGCAAGGGACTTAAAATCCCTCGGTGGTAACACCATGCCGGTTCGATTCCGGCCCTGGGCACCAATTCATGATTTTGTAATCATCCTTAATCGCTTTCCATTGCAATAGATACAGCGGACCACACGATTATAAGTTACTTGAATGTAAACAGGATTGTTTCCTGTC